>JALSTK010000081.1 GCA_026983775.1 Calditrichia bacterium | reverse complement strand
GCTGCCACTCATAACTTTGGATGCGGAGTGAATCACAATATCGGCGCCATAAAGCAAGGGTCTGGTCAACGCCGGGGAAGCACAGGTGGAATCCACGATTAAAGGGATCCGATATTGATGGGCCAGTGCGGCCACCGCCCGGATATCAAAAATATCGACCGATGGGTTGGAAGGGAATTCACCGTATAAAAAACGGGTGTATGGATCGGTCTTGTCCTTCCATTCCTGCAGATCGGTGGGATTTGTAATCCACCGTATCTCTATGCCCTGTTCCTGATGGCGACGTACCGAAAATTGCTGAAAGGTTCCCCCGTAGACTTTGGCGCTGGCCACGATATTGGGTTTCGGAAATTTTTCATCAAAGGACAGGAAGGGATCCGTGGCCGTGCGAATGGCACTCATCCCGCTGGAGGTGGCCAGACAGGTGGCCTCGATATCCGAACCATAGGTTTCCAGCAATGCAGCCGTTTCTTCCAAAAAATAGGTGGAAGGATTGGCAATACGGGAATAGCACCAGTTAGGCATCTTATACGCCAGGGCTACCTCCATCTCGGCAGCATTATGGTAGGCCTGGGCCGGTGTAAGATAGACCGGTTCCATAATGGAGGCGTTGTTGAATTCCATGGCCTGTTTCATATCATACAAACCGTGGGTGGATACCGTATCGAATTTCCATTTTTTGGCCCGGCGAATGCGGGAAAGGCGATCTTCCACCATTTCCTGCCCGACCCGGATCCAGTATTGCTGATCATGAACAAGCTGCTGTGAAAATTTATTCATCTTCATTTCCTCCTGTATGCAGATGATAAGAGGTTTCGTTTTTAACGGTTGATAGAATCACCATGCTCTTCAAGTTCTGAACATGGGGCAGCTCGGTCAGAGTGTTTAAAACCAGTCTTTCGTAAGCGGGGATGTCTTTAACGGCGATTTTCAACAGGAAATCGGCATCACCGGTAACATGGTGACACTCCATGATCTCCCGCACCTTTTGTACGGCAGCGATGAACTCCGTAACCGCATCCTTACCGTGACGGGTCAGCTTGACTTCCACCACGGTATGGGTGTTGATACCGATTTTTTCCGAGGCAAGCAGGGTGGCATATTTACGGATAATACCGTTTTTTTCAAGGCGTTTGACCCGTTCGAGAGTGGGAGGAGGAGAAATACCGATCTGCTTGGCCAGTTCGGTATTGGTGATTCGCCCGTTTTCCTGTAAAATTTGTAATATTCTTATATCAGTTTGGTCTAATCGCATAATAAAATAATCCATTAATTCGATATTGCCTAATAATATAATTGTAAATATCCGAAATGCAATAGAAAAATAAAAAAGATTTTCTTGAGAATTTGGATTTCATACAATTCCTTACTAGAGAACTGTTTTTACCCTGAGCTAACGAAGGAATTTCTAAAAACAGGACAATTGATCTTCGATCCTACCCCGGGAAAAGCTATAACGTTGCCTGAAAATACAGTTTTTCTCTCCCGGCGAGAGATAGGAAAGCGATCAGGAAGGAACCGATTTTTCTATTCAGTCGGGATCGGTCGCTGCGGCTACTTGCTTTTATCATCGGGGGAATCTAAATTTCCTGAAATTGGAAAATTAGATTTCTCGTCCAATTTACAAATAATGTCGATGATGCTAAATCTGGTTTAGAATGGAGAAAAGATGCGTACACTGGTCACCGGAGGCGCCGGTTTTATAGGATCCCATCTTTGTGATCGTCTGGTAAAAGAGGGACACGACGTGATCTGCCTGGATAATTTTTTTACAGGGAGTAAAGAAAATATCAAACACTTGCTTGGTTTACCGAATTTTGAATTGATTCGCCACGATGTGATTCAACCCATTCTGCTGGAAGTGGATCAGATTTATCATTTTGCCTGTCCGGCTTCTCCGGTTCACTATCAGTACAATCCCGTCAAGACCATCAAAACCAGCGTGATGGGCACCATCAATATGCTCGGCCTGGCGAAACGGGTAAAAGCACGTATTTTACTGGCCAGCACCTCCGAAGTTTACGGTGATCCAACCGTGCATCCTCAGAAGGAGGATTACTGGGGACATGTCAATCCCATCGGTCTGCGCAGTTGCTACGACGAAGGGAAACGAGTGGCCGAAACCCTGATGATGGATTATCACCGTCAAAATCAGGTTGATATAAAAATCATTCGCATCTTCAATACCTACGGTCCGCGCATGGCTCTCAATGACGGACGCGTGGTCAGTAATTTTATCATTCAGGCCCTAAAAGGAGAAGATATTACCGTGTATGGCGACGGTCTTCAGACCCGTTCCTTTCAATATATTGATGATCTGGTCGAAGGAACCTTGCGGATGATGTTCAAAGACGGTTTTATCGGGCCGGTAAATATCGGCAATCCCCATGAATTTACGATTCTGCAATTGGCTGAACAGGTTATTCGCATGACCGCTTCCGCATCGAAAATCATTTATACATCCTTGCCGGAGGACGATCCCACCCAGCGTCAACCGGATATCACCCTGGCCAGAGAGCAGTTATCCTGGGAACCGGGTGTGCCTTTGGAAAAAGGTCTGGAGAAGACCATCGCCTATTTCGAATCCCGGCTTAAGGAAAAGCAAAACGATTAAAAAAGAGCGGATATAAGAAATGGGCCGCTCGTGAACCGGGCTTACTCTGAGGTTTTATTGATTTAGCTTGCCTCTAATAAACGATCGATTGTTTTATCTTGCTTCTTATTTGGAAAAGGTTGGCTTCGGCCGGCTCATAGCCTTAAATATTTTTGGAAACCCCTGCTAATTTTGTTAAATTTTATATCTATGACTAATAGGAGGATTGTATGTCTGGGCATTCGAAATGGCATTCCATTAAACACAAGAAAGCTAAAGTTGACGCCGCCCGAGGAAGAGTCTTTACGAAAATAATTAAGGAATTGACGGTTGCTGCCCGGATAGGAGGCGCAGATCCCAATGCCAACCCCAGATTACGGGTTGCTATCGCCCAGGCCAAAAGCGTGAATATGCCGGCCAAGAATATTGACAATGCCATTAAAAAGGGCACGGGTGAATTACCGGGCGTGGTGTACGAAGATGTCAGCTACGAGGGATACGGACCCGGTGGAGTGGCTGTGTTTATCGAAGCCGTGACAGACAATAAGAATCGTACTGTGGCCGAAATTCGCCATCTGTTCGGTAAATACGGGGGCAGCCTGGGGGAATCCGGCAGTGTGGCCTGGATGTTTGAGCGTAAGGGGCTTATCACGGTTCCCAAAGATAAATATACCGAGGATGAGTTGTTGGAAATCGCTCTGGAATGCGGTGCGGAGGATATGACCGGCGACGGCGATTTCTATGAAATCTACACAGCTTATGAGGATTTCCAGCAGGTGCGGTCGGCTCTGGAAGAGCATAGCGTGATCATGGAAAACGCGGAATTAACCATGATTCCTAAAAATACAGTAAAATTGCAGGGTAAGCCTGCAGAACAATTAATGAAGTTTATGGAATTGCTGGATGAACATGATGATGTGCAAAATGTATATGCAAATTTTGACATCGATGATCAGGAAATGGAGCGCATTCTTTCAGAATAGATGAAGGAACAACGGATTCTGGGTATCGACCCAGGACTAAATAGTACCGGTTATGGGATCATCCGTATCTCGGAAAGCCATAATCCGAAATTAGTTACCTACGGCCATATTCGCACAAGCTCAAAGAAAAGTCTCGCAGAACGATTATATCTTATTTACCAGAAACTGGACGAACTTGTGCAGCAGCACTTACCGCAGTCTTTAGCCATCGAAGACATCTTTTATGCGGAGAATGTTAAAACAGCCATTGTTATGGGCCATGCCCGGGCTGCGGCTATGTTGGCCGGAATGGTCAATCAGATTCCGGTGGCCGAATATTCGCCCCGGGAAGTGAAGATGTCCGTTGTAGGTAATGGCGCTGCCGTAAAAGGACAGGTTAAATTTATGGTGCAACGTTTATTACAGGTCAAGGAAGATATTCAGCCTAATGATGCTTCCGATGCTCTGGCCGTGGCTTTATGCCATTGGCATCGGAAAGATAAAAAGCAACGGGGACTCGGTTAGTCATGTATGATTATATTCATGGTAAACTGATCAAAAAATTACCCACGGAAGCGGTCGTTGATGTGGGAGGTCTGGGATTCTACTTAAAAATAAGTCTATCCAGTTCCCAACGACTTCCCGAAGAAGGGGAAATGGTTACTTTGAAAACCCATCTCTATGTCAGGGAGGATGTTTTGCAGCTCTATGGGTTTGCCAACGAGGAAGAGAGAACGATCTTTAACGGATTGATTGCCATTTCGGGAATCGGTCCCAAGTTGGCGCTCACGATTCTTTCCGGCATGACCCCCGAAAAGCTGATTTCGGCGGTTGAACAGAATGATGAACAGGCCTTTTATACCATCAGTGGAGTGGGTAAAAAAACGGCCCAGCGATTAATCATTGAATTGAAGGATAAATTGATTCGTTTCAAGGTCCTCTCCTCTGTTCCGGATGTGGAGCGGCAAACCTTTGCCGGAACCCTCGAAGAAGAGGTGATTATGGCTTTAATCTCCCTGGGCTATTCCAGGCAGCAAGCCGGGCGTGCCGTGAATAAAGCCCGGCAGGCAGACCCTTCGCTGCTCACGGCCGAAGCGTTGATTAAAAAAGCACTGCAATCGGTTTAATTATGAGTGATATTATCAGACCCGGTCGTTTGGAAGAAGACCTCGATATTGAATTAAGTCTCAGACCTCAGCATTTGTCCGAGTTTGTCGGGCAGCAGAAGGTAAAAGATAATCTGGCGGTTTACATTGAAGCGGCCAGGAAACGGGGTGAATCTCTGGATCATGTTTTGCTCTACGGCCCACCGGGGCTGGGTAAAACCACATTGGCCATGATATTAAGTAAAGAATTGGAAGTGGATATCAAAACCACTTCCGGTCCGGTATTGGAGCGGGCCGGTGACCTGGCCGGATTGTTAACCAATCTGCAGGAAAAAGATGTCCTGTTTATCGATGAAATCCATCGCATAAACAGCGTGGTTGAGGAATATTTATACTCGGCCATGGAAGATTTCAGCATTTCCATACTGATCGATAAAGGGCCCAGTGCCCGGTCGGTCCAACTGAACCTGGCACCTTTTACCTTAGTGGGAGCTACTACCCGGGCCGGGCTGCTTACTTCACCCATGCGGGCCAGATTCGGTGTGGTTCTGCGGTTGGACTATTATCGGCCTGAGGACCTGTTTCAGATCATTCGTCGTTCGGCGCATATCTTACAGGTGGAGATTGATGATGAAGGAGCCATGGAATTGGCCAAGCGCTCCCGGGGTACACCGCGCATTGCCAATCGTTTACTACGCAGAACCCGTGATTTTGCCCAGATTGTCGCGGATAACAAAATAACCGCAGAAGTGGCTCATCTGGCCTTAGATCGTATGGAAGTGGATGAATTAGGTCTGGATGAAATGGATAAACGGATATTATTAACGATTATCGAAAAATATCAGGGTGGACCGGTCGGTCTCAATACGATTGCCGTGGCCGTGGGAGAACAGAGTGATACTATTGAAGAAATGTATGAACCCTATTTGATTCAGCAGGGGTTCATCAAGCGTACTTCCCGCGGCAGAACGGCAACCCCTCTCGCTTACGAGCATTTTAATATAAAAGATAAACGAAAACCGGGTCAGATCGCTCTGTTTTGATCCGGTTAGAAGTAAGGAGTGTGTAATGAAACTTTCTGATTTTAAGTACGAAGTACCTGAAGAACTTATCGCCCAATACCCGGTGGAAAAGCGTGATGAATCCCGGCTAATGGTGCTGAATCGTAAAAGCGGTGAGCGTGAACACCGTGTGTTTAAAGATGTGGTCGACTATCTGCATGAAGGAGATGTGTTGGTTGTGAATGAAACCAAGGTATTTCCGGCCAGATTAATCGGTGTGAAAGAAAAAACGGATGCTCAGGTCGAGCTGTTACTTTTACGTCAACTGGAAACGACCATGTGGGAGGCTCTGGTAAAACCGGCCAGAAAAGTCAGAGTAGGAAACAGGATTCTTATTGCCGATGATTTCGGTTGTGATGTCATCGATAATACCACCTCCGGCGGAAGGGTTGTAAAATTTGATTTTAACGGCCAGGATTTTTTCGAAAAATTAAATCAGGTGGGCCGTTCTCCATTGCCGCCCTATATCCATCGCCAGGCGGAACCCCTTGATAAGGAGAAGTATCAGACCGTATTTGCCAAAAAAATCGGTGCTGTGGCCGCCCCGACTGCGGGCTTGCATTTCACCGAAGAGTTGCTGGATCAAATCCGCCGGAAAGGGGTAAAGGTAGTCCCCCTGGTACTACATGTCGGTTTGGGAACGTTCCGTCCCATTAAAGTGGAAGATTTGTCGCGCCACCAGATGGATTCGGAATATTACGAAATTTCCGAAGAGGCTGCCGCCCAGATCAATGAAGCTAAAATGGCCGGAGGTAAAGTGGTTGCCGTGGGAACTTCAACCGTACGTACCCTGGAAACTCTGGCTAATGCAGATAATCTGGTAAAGGCTTCTTCCGGTTGGACGGATAAGTTTATCTATCCTCCGTATAAGTTCAAAATCATCGACTCTTTGATTACCAATTTTCATCTATCGGGTTCCACCCTCTTCCTTTTGACCTGTGCTCTGGCCGGTAAAGAAACCATGCTGGAGGCTTACCAGGAAGCCATGGAACGTAATTACCGCTTCTATAGTTACGGTGATGCGATGTTGATCCTTTGAACGGGAACTGCTTTCTTAAACGGATCACTGAAATGTACCTGAGGGAAAGGAATCAATTCTTGTCCTTCTCTGTAAGTAGAGGTTTTTTATGAATAGCGGATGCGTCTCAATTTAGATGGAAGAGTTCTTAAGAAGCATCTTCTCCCAGGTGGACCCTACACTGGCCTATGGGATATTACTGGTCAGTGCCTTTGTCGAAAATATATTCCCGCCCATTCCCGGCGATACGGTTACCGTTCTGGGTGCCTATCTGATTACGACCGAACAATTAGGGTTCTGGGGAGTTTATGCCTCCACAACGATTGGCAGTGTCATCGGATTTTACACCATGTTTATGATCGGCCGTAAATTCGGCCCGGCTTTTTTCGATTCCAGGATCGGTTCCCGCTTCTTTAGCAGCAAACATGTGGATCGGGTGGAACGCTGGTTCGATAAATACGGGGTCTGGGTGGTGGCTGCGAACCGGTTTTTAAGCGGGACACGCAGTGTGGTCTCCTTATTTGCGGGATTTTTTAAAATGGATGGGTACACCGTATTGGGCTTGTCTTTATTAAGTGCCGCCGTATGGAACGGACTGCTTATCTATGGCGGCTACCAATTAGGGGTGAACTGGAAAGCCATTACTTCCATTCTCTCCCAATACAATAAAATTGTGATTGTCCTGACTCTGGTTCTGATCCTCTTCTTCATCGTCAGGAAAATGCGCAAAAAATCCACCTCATAAGAATGGAAATAGACGTATTCGGTTGTTCGGTAATAAGGCATAGGTTTATCGGGAATGGATAACCGGTAGAGAACCGAAACCCAATCTTTATAAAAAGGAAATATATGTCAGAAATTCGTGTTCGCTTCGCTCCCAGTCCGACCGGCTTTGTGCATGTAGGAAGTCTTCGGACGGCTCTGTTTAACTATTTGTTCGCCCGGCACCATCACGGTAAGTTGATCCTGCGCATCGAGGATACGGATCAAACCCGCTATGTGCAGGGAGCGGTGGAAAATATGATAAAGGTATTAAGCTGGGCCGGCCTTGACTATGATGAGGGTCCGGACAGGGGGGGGAACTTCGGGCCTTACTACCAGTCGCAGCGCCTGGATCTCTATCATGACCATGTTCAGCGTTTGATCGATGCCGATCAGGCCTATCCCTGTTTTTGCTCGGAAGAACGGTTACAGAGCATGCGCGAAAAGCAGGCGGCCCATAATTTGCCCATCATGTATGATGGAACCTGCCGCCATATTCCTACGGACGTCGCCCGGAAGCGTATGCGGGAAGAGAGCCATGTGGTTCGCCTCAAAGTTCCTTCACAGGGAGAGACCGTAGTCGATGATCTGATCCGGGGCCGGGTCGCTTTCCGCAACAATCTTTTGGATGATCAGGTGCTGCTCAAGAGCGATGGCTATCCCACGTATCATCTGGCCAACGTGGTGGATGACCATCTCATGCAGATTTCCCATGTAATTCGCGGAGAAGAATGGTTGCCCAGCACACCGAAGCATATTCTGTTATATCAGGCCTTTGGCTGGCATACACCGCAATTTGCTCATTTGCCGCTCCTGCTGAATCCGGACCGCAGCAAACTCAGTAAACGGCAGGGAGATGTGGCGGTTGAAGATTATCAGCAGAAAGGGATTCTGCCCGAAGCCTTAATTAATTTTGTGGCTCTTCTGGGCTGGAATCGGGGGGATGATCAGGAAATCTTTACTCTGGAAGAATTAGTGCAGTCCTTCACTCTGAAACGGGTGAATAAAGCCGGGGCGGTTTTCGATTTGCACAAGCTGGAATGGATGAACGGATACTATATCCGCCATATAAAAGAAGAACGCTACCTGCAAATCGGATTGCAATGGATGGGAAAATTGGGTCTGGATAGCGGAAATCGACAGACCAATGAGAATATACTGAAGGCCATCCGTCCGGCTCTGAATACATTTGCCGATCTGCCTGAAAAAACAGCCATGTTTTTTGCAGATACGCTTAATTATGAAGAGGAAGCCCTGCAATGGATACGCAAAGAAAAGAGTAAGGAAATTTTCAGCCGGTTGCTTAAGGAACTGGAATCCTATCCGCAATTAACCGTAAATGACTTTGGATCGGTCATGAAAGGGGTGCAAAAAAGCACGGGATGCAAGGGACAGGATTTGTGGATGCCGGTACGGGCGGCTATAACCGGCATGACCCATGGCCCGGAACTTCCGCTCGTTCTGTTGGTTTTCGGAAAGAATAAAATAACCCGATTTATTAAGCAGGCTCTCAATTTATGAAGATAATCGTTTTAATGGGCGGTGATTCCGCCGAACGTGAAGTCTCTTTGGTTAGCGGCGATCAAATCGCCAGGGCATTAACTGCCAATGGGCATGAAGTCATCAAAATCGACCCCTCCGCCACCAAAGATGAACAGACGGCGCTCAATGCCACGGAAGAACACTGGATCGGAATTCAATATCCGGAATTCGATTTCTTACCCTTACACCGGGGAAGTCTGTACCTGAAAAATTTGTTAATTATTAAGCGCCTTAAACCCGATCTGGTTTTTATCGCTTTGCACGGTGGCAAAGGAGAAAACGGCATTGTCCAGGGAATGCTCGATGCGGCCGATATTCCCTATACCGGTTCAGGCCGGCTGGCCAGTACCCTGGCCATGGAAAAAGATATCAGTAAATTCTTCTTTCGGAAAGCGAATCTGCCCGTGCCGAGAGGTCAGGTTCTCGATCGTCCGCAAGCCTCCAGGCGCTATTTAAAAAAAATAACCTTCCCACAGGTAGTTAAACCGAATGATCAGGGTTCTACTATCGGGCTGAGCATTGTTGACAATCCGAAGGATATGGAGAAAGCCATCGGTCTGGCCTTCCGATATAGCTCCAAAGTAATCGTGGAAGAATACATTGCCGGACGTGAGGTTACGGTTGCAATCCTGAAGCAGCGCCCGTTTCCGGTTGTGGAAATTCGACCTAAGCATGGACTCTATGACTATGAATGTAAATACAAAGAGGGTATGAGCGCTTACCAGGTGCCGGCCGAACTCGATGAAACGGTTACCCATAAATTACAGCAGCTGGCCCTTAAGGCCCATACTGTATTGGGGTGCAGGGGATATTCCCGGGTCGATTTCCGGCTGGACGAAAACAATCAACCCTTTATTCTGGAAGTAAACACCCTGCCCGGAATGACCGGTACCAGTTTGGTTCCCAAAGCAGCCGGAGCGGCAGGAATGAATTTTAATTCCCTGGTGGAGACGATTGTGGAAGAGGCATTGAAAAAATAACAATTACGGTATCTGTTTCTTATCCGACGGAGCCTAAAAAAAACGTTTCGCCATGCTTAACACAAAATCAAAAAACAGCTAATCGCTAACAAAGGTATAACCATGTCTGAATTAAAACTGTACAATACCATGACCCGCAAAAAAGAAGTTTTCAAACCGTTACATCCCGGGTTTGTGGGTATTTATGTCTGCGGGCCGACCGTATACGGACATGCTCATTTGGGACATGCCAAAAGTTATATCAGTTTTGACGTCATCATTCGTTACCTGCGCTATTTGGGTTACAAGGTGCGCTATGTACAAAATATCACCGACGTCGGGCACCTGGTATCGGATGCCGATGAGGGGGAAGATAAGATCGTTCGTCAGGCCAGAACCGAAAAACTGGAACCTATGGAAATAGCCGAACGCTATACCCGCAGCTATTTTGAAGATATGGATTTACTGAATGTGCAGCGTCCGGATATTTCTCCCAGAGCCAGCGGTCATATTCCCGAACAGCAGGAATTGGTATCCGAACTGCTTAAAAAAGGCTATGCCTATGAAATAAACGGCAATGTCTACTTTGATGTGTCCAGATATAAAGCATACGGTAAACTTTCCGGTCGCAAAGTGGATGAACTGATGGAAGGCCACCGCATCGCCGCGAATGAGGAAAAGAAGAATCCGGCCGATTTTGCCCTGTGGAAGAAAGCCGATCCTCAGCACATCATGCAATGGAATTCTCCGTGGGGCAGAGGTTATCCCGGATGGCATATCGAATGCTCGGTGATGTCCACCAAGTATCTGGGTCAACCCTTTGATATTCACGGCGGGGGTATCGAAAATGTCTTTCCCCATCATGAGTGTGAAATCGCTCAGAGTGAGGCTGCCCACGGCCGGACCTTTGCCCGCTACTGGCTGCATAATAATATGGTTACGGTGGACGGGCAGAAAATGGGCAAATCCTTGGGGAATTTTATAACTATTAAGGATGCGGCCGCGAAATATGCCCCCCTCGCTATTCGTTTTTTTGTGTTAACCAGTCATTACCGTTCACCGCTCGACTTCAGCGATCAGGCCCTGCAAGCGGCACAAAAAGGGCTGGAAAAGCTGCAGCAGAGCTTTGTCCGCCTGTTGCGCAGTAAAGCCGACAGCGAAGGAAGGGATGAAGCTTTCGAGGAAAAGATTACAACCTATGTAGCGCGTTTTAAAGATGAAATGAACGACGATTTCAATACACCGAAAGCGATTGCCGCTACCTTTGACTTTCTGCACGATTTGAATAGCTGGATAGACGGCCGGAAGATTGCCGGCGATACCCGGCAACGGAGTATCCGGGTACTGGAAGAGACGCTGGGAAGGGTATTGGGTCTACTACCCGGCGATTATTCACAATTAGAAAGCAGGGGGCAGGGTGATGTGGATGCTCTGGTACGGATCTTGGTAGATCTGCGTAACCGATTGCGTAAAGAGAAAAATTTTTCTCTGGCCGATGAAATCCGCGATCGCTTAAAAACCGCCGGTATTGAATTAAAGGATACGCCGCAGGGTACGGAATGGGATGTAAAATAACTGTTCTGCAGAAAATGGATTAGAAAGAATCCTTCCTCAAGGTAGGATGATCCTATCGGACAGGGAATCGCGGGCATAAGGATAAACGGAAATGGCTCTACCGGGGTTCTTGTGAAGTCATCAATGACAATATGATTTTACTGCTTCGTTCATTTTGCATTTAATAATAAAAATATCCGAAGGATACTAATATTGCATCACTTCGTGATGATTTAAGGATGCGGCATTTAACCACTAAATACCCGGTAGAGCCAAAAAACAAGACATCATTACCCAATTTACCCTCAATGGGCAATCGATAATTATCCGCGCCAAACCGTAAAAAGCTATACAGCTCCGGTCGACGATCTGAATATGTAAACCGGTTCAGGAAAAAACCTTCCGTTTCGAATGTAAAATAGGCCGGCCGGAATTGATTCGCGGTTCTTCCGGATTCAGGGGAGGCGGAAATTACCGGCTTATTTGGCCAGGGTACGTTCAATTCTGGCCCAACTGTCGCGCAGAGTCACGGTACGGTTAAAGACCGGATGCTCGGGCGAAGAATCTTTGCTGTCTACACAAAAATAACCCTGTCGTAAAAACTGGTAGCTTACGTCCATCTTAGCTTCTTTTAAGGAAGGTTCCGCCCGAGAATCCGACAACACCTGCAAGGAATCGGGATTGAGGTTCGATGTAAAATCCTTACCCTCTTCCACTTCATCGGGATTCTCTTTGTTAAACAAATGGTCGTAGAGGCGTACTTCGGTTTTAAGGGCGTGTGCTGCCGAAACCCAGTGTAGGGTACCCTTCACTTTACGGCCGTCTTTTGTCCATCCGCCGCGCGACTCCGGATCGTAGGTACAGCGCAGTTCAACAACTTCACCCTGTTCGTTTTTAATAACTTCCCGGCAGGTAATATAATAGGCGTGCTTTAAGCGTACTTCCCTGTCCGGTGCCAGACGAAACCATTTACGCGGTGCTTCTTCACGGAAGTCATCCCGTTCCACATAGATCACCTGCGAGAAAGGAATTTTTCGGGTGCCGGCGGATTCGTCCTCGGGATTGTTCACGGCCTCCAACCATTCCACTTTATCCTGCGGATAGTTGGTTATAACCACTTTTAACGGTTTGAGTACGACCATTACACGCAAGGCCTGTTTGTTTAATACTTCACGCAAAACATGTTCTAAAAGAGCAAAATCCACGGTGCTGTTACTTTTGGCAACACCGATCCGTTCTGCGAATTGACGAATAGCCCGGGCCGTATAGCCGCGTCTGCGTAACCCGGAAATGGTCGGCATGCGCGGATCGTCCCAACCGCTGACATAACCCTCCTCAACCAGGCGGAGCAGTTTGCGCTTGCTCATCACCGTGTAGGTTAAATTCAGGCGTGCAAATTCGATCTGCTGAGGATGAAATACATTCAGTTGATCCAGAAACCAATCATAAAGCGGTCGGTGATCTTCGAACTCCAGCGTGCAGATAGAATGGGTAATACCCTCAATGGAATCTTCCAGGCCGTGGGCCCAATCGTACATGGGATAGATACACCATTGATCCGCGGTACGCGGATGCTCGGCGTGCAAAATGCGGTACATTACCGGATCCCGCATATTAAGATTAGGAGAGTGCATATCGATCTTAGCACGCAGCACCTTGGCACCGTCGGCAAATTCACCTTTTCGCATGCGCCGGAATAAATCCAGATTCTCTTCCACACTGCGCTGACGATAGGGACTCTCCCGGCCCGGTTCTTTTAAAGTACCGCGGTAGCGGCGAATCTCCTCCGCGGACAAATCGTCCACATACGCTTTTCCGGCCTGAATCAACTGCACGGCATAGGCATACATTTGTTCGAAATAATCGGAGGCATAAAACAGACGATCCTGCCAGTCGAAGCCCAGCCAGCGGATATCTTCAATAATGGAATCGATATATTCCTGCTCTTCTTTGACCGGATTGGTGTCATCAAAACGTAAGTTGCACTTACCGTTGTACTCTTCTGCCAGACCAAAATTCAGACAGATGGATTTGGCATGCCCGATATGCAGGTAACCATTGGGTTCAGGCGGAAAGCGGGTATGCACCCTTCCCTGAAAGCGGCCGTTTTTATTATGCTCGTCGATGATTGCTTTAATAAAGTTTGAAGATACAGATTGTTCCGGATCAGTCATAAAGTCGTCCTCGTTTCAAAGTTGAATTACTTCGGATATGGGCAAGTATACAAAAAATAAGATATAATTTCTAACCAAAGTGAAAGAAAAGGAAGCAGAAATACATTATTTGAGGATAATTGCGGGCAATCCGGGAAACCTTTCCGCCCATTGGAATGCTCCGCCTTTTACTGATATGCGATTCGTTTTCAGTCCCTCTCGGGTTTCTATGGAACATTAATTGTTGCTTTGGGTCTCCAATTCCTGTTTGCAATCCGGACAAATTCCGTGAGAAAACAGAGAAGTTGTGTAACGGGCATCCTCTTCCTTGATGGCGACCCAGCTGGGCTGGCCGTCTTCGATCACTTTGACTCGTTTACACCAGGCGCACATCTGCACATATCCAAACTGTAGAATCATAGCATCGATTGACTTTTTTTCCGACATAATTTCCATTAGTACCTCGTAGTAAGAATTCATTTGATCAGATATTGTTCAATTATTATGCCAAAGTATAAAAAAAACGATAAATAATTAAAAAACAAGATGAATAGCGGTGGTTAGAAAACAGACATATCTGTTAAACAGGAAATAATTTCCTCTTTCCGGAGTAGTAGGGTTCGGATGAAGAGTGGATTTTTGATCGGTTTATGGCTATATTTTTTTGTAAGCGATCAGGTCTTCGGAGAGAACAGGAACTAGAGAGGAATGGAAATATGGAATGGAGAGCAAGTCATATTCTGGTAAGAGACAGACAACTGGCCAATCATCTGATGAAAAAAATAAAAGCAGGGGCTGATTTTAAAACCTTGGCCAGGGAACATTCCACCTGTCCCAGCAAGAGTAAGGGTGGAGACCTGGGCTGGTTTGGTCCCGGCCAAATGGTAAGGGAATTCGAAGAAGCGGTAAAACGAATGGCTGTAGGGCGGGTAAGCGGGCCGGTTCATACTAAGTTCGGTTATCACATTATCAAAAAAACCGGTCAAAAATAAAAAAGGCCTCACCGGATTTATATCCTGTAAGGCCTTTTGTCTTCCCCCGGCATTTAAAAAGTTGGGAAAGTTTTATTAATGAACCGGGGAATTATTTACTTCCGCATTTACCGGCGCCACATTTGCCTTCCACTTTTTTCGCATCTTTGGCAACCGTTTTTTTAG
>JALSTK010000080.1 GCA_026983775.1 Calditrichia bacterium | reverse complement strand
TCCCGGGTTTTAATTTTAACTGCGGATTAGGAAACACAATACGTGCTTTCAGATCACGACTTTTTTCATTCAGGTAGGGATAGATATAGGAAATTTTCCCTTCGTAACGCTCACCGGGCAGATAAGAGAGGGACATTTCCGCTTTTTGCCCAACCCGGATCCAGGGCGTCTCCGTATCATAGATACTGACTTCGATCCAGACACGGGAAAGATCGGCAATCTGATACAGGGACATTCCTTCTTTTATATGCAGCCCCTGAAGGGCGTTCTTATGAATGATCACACCACTAAGCGGTGAATTAAGCCTGAGGGTCTTACGTACTTTACCGCTGCTTTTAAGACGCGTAATCTCCGACTGCGGAATATCCCAGTACTGCAAGCGTTGTAAAGAGGCTTTTAAAAGCGATTGGGCACCCTGACGGATACTCGCAAATTTGCTGTCTTTCAGGAGCTTGTTATTTTCTATGGCCAGTAAATATTCCTGTTGGGTAGTTACTAACTCCGGAGAATATATATCCAACAATGGCTGACCGGCCTGAACCTCTTGTCCCGTATAATTTACATATAATTTTTCGATCCAGCCGTTGAGCTTGGATGACACTACTGATATGTTTTCTTCGTCATAACCAATAGTTCCCACGGTGCGGATCGTACGACTAAACAAGGTACGTTTTACAAGCTCGGTGCGTACGCCCATATTTTGAGCCGTGGCCGGATCAATTCTCACATCCGGGCCTGAAGAGACCTGATCATCGTAAACAGGAACCAAATCCATGCCCATTTTGGATTTGCCCGGCTTATCATAGATCTCGGTTGGATCCATCGGAGCCTGCCAGTACAAAATCTTACGTTCCCCGGTGGGAGTCTTCCCTTCACCTTTGCCGGCTTCTTGTTGGTCGGTTGTGTTGGTCTTCAACGGCACCAGGTCCATACCACACTTCGGGCATTGTCCCGGCTCATCCAAAATGACTTCCGGATGCATACCGCAGGTCCAGAGTTGTTTGTGTTTCTTATCCTTAGCTACCTGTTCCCGACTGTCGGTTGATGTTTTTGTCTGTTCCGTTTTATCTGTTGAACAGGATAAAACCAACAGAGGTAACAGGGCCAACAGGAACAACACAACACGCTTTACCGTTCTTCTTCTCATGATCTTCTCCATTTAATACACTTTATCTTAAGTAACTATATTCGGTCTTGAATGATTCAGGCAAATCTGGATTGCGCTGAACAGCTATTCCCATTTTAATCTCCGCGCTGATACAATAATCCGCCGGATATTTGCAGAGAACCGGATGCAATTTTGATTCATAATCGTTTTATGAGACGCATTACGACCCTATCACATAGGCCAACTGCGCCAGGTTTTTATAATAATTGGTGAGAACCCGGTTATATTCGAGTTCAAAATTAAAATAAGTAAGAAGATTATTTACCAGGGTAAGAAAGTCCAGCCTGTCGGTTTGATATCCGATAAGAGCCGCTTGAAAGGACTGACCGGCCTGAGGGACAATGCCCTTCTTATATAACTCGACCAGAGAGCCGTTTTGTTCAAGTTCGGATAAAACATTTTCCAATTCACTGCGAATCTGCTCCTGGATATGGACATAACTCTCGGAGATACGTTCCCGTTGCCAGACCTTTTCCTGAACCTGCTTATCCTGTTTTCGCCAGAAATAAACCGGCAGATTAAAGCTGATTCCCCCGGAAAGAAAGTCCACCCCTCCATTTCCATTCCGGAGACGATCCCGCTGCGTATAAGCAACAAACAGGGATAAGTCCGGCAAATATGATTTTTTAGCCAAATCCAGCGCCTGCCCGCTTTGTTGCAGACGAATCTGCCAAACTTTTAATAAGGATCGGTTGCTTTGTATTTTTTGTTGAAGGGAATCACGAGAGAACTCCGGGCGTTCCATGTCCGGTAATTGTGGATGGCCCAGAGACTGCCCGATCGGGCGGTTTAGTAAAGTATTGATACGAATGACAACTTTATGACGGGCCTCCCGGGCACGGATCAGCCGATCGTGCATTTTGGAAAGCTCCACTTGCGCCTTAAGCACATCTTGTTGCAAACCCTGACCAACCGTGTATTTCTTTTCCGAGACAGCAACCAACTGTTCTAATAAACGTTGATCCTTCTCTATGGTCGAAACGGTTATATCCCCGTAATATAGATCATAGTATGCTAATTTTACATCACGAATCAGCGCTTGTTTTGCTTCCTCATAGATAGCCGATGATATCCGCTGGTTTTTTTCGGCGATTTCTTGTTTGAGTCCCAATTTCCCCGGGAATGGAATGTTTTGTCTCAGGGCGATTTGTTTCCCGCTCATGGCCTGCTGATCAAATGAAAACCGGGTAGCCGGTACGTTTAAGATATTAAAACTAAGAATAGGATCGGGCAGAGCGCCCGCCTGTGGTACCCGGGCTTCATCCACCTGTATACCACTCTTATAAGCCTGTAAGCGTGGATTATTATCCAGAGCTTCCCGAACCAGCTCATCCAGGTTTACAGCCTGGCCGAACAGATAGACGTTTCCGAATCCAACCATGGCGATGATGCTTAGTATGACGTCTCGTTTTATATTCATGCAGACTCCGTATTGCGTTTAACATGACTGTGTATATTTAATTGAGATAAAATATTATTCTTGGGTGTAACTTTTTCATCCGACTATGTGCTTCGATGAAAACGGACATCCCGATCATTCTCTATCCGCTTGCGCATCCGGTATTGGACATAGACCAGTGATGCAATAGAACCCCACCACACCCAGACAAAACCGTGCATATAACTTGCAAGTAAGGATACCTCATCCTGAGCTACGGTTGGACATAACCCGCTGAGATAACCGAACAAGCAAGTATAGCCTTCAACAGGAAAAGGGAAAAAGGCAACAACGCCCACTCCTAAAATAATTCTTGTTAATTTCATGCACGTTTTATTGTCAAATGCCATGCCAAAAATTGAATCTGCACAGTAAGGTACTATTAATATGAAACTTATGAGGGGTTAGAAATAAGCTAAGCACTACCTACAAAAATTAGATCGTAGAATATTCTACAGTTTTATTATAGAATATTCTACAGTGGGGGGGGGGCACCGCCGGGTTTTAAATATCCAGGCCAAATTTTTTCATTCGATATATCAGGGTATGACGGGGCATTTTCAAAAAGTGAGCGGTTTTGGTCTGGTTATTCCGGTTTTTCAATAAGGCCTGTTGAATGACATACTTTTCAATTTCCTCCAGACTCACACCCTCTTCGGGGAACGGTAGGGTCAACACACCATCCCGAACCGAAGAATCGATGCTTTTCCAGGGAAGCTGGTCGGGTTGAATTTCGGTTCCGGCATTTAGAATCGAAAACCGTTCGACCAGGTTTTCCAATTCCCGGATATTACCCGGCCAGTCATATTGCACCATTTGTTCCAGGGCTGCTGCAGAAAACTTGAATTGACGTTCTTTTTCCAATTTATGGACAAAGTGCTGGGCCAACAACGGAATATCCGCTTTACGCGCGCGCAGAGGCGGAAGGTCGAGCGGTATGACATTCAAACGGTAAAAAAGATCCTGGCGAAAGGTTCCTGCCGTAACCATCTCCTGCAGATGGCGGTGGGTAGCCGCTATTACACGCACATCCACTTTTCGTACAACGGATTCTCCTACGCGTCCGATCTCCCGTTCCTGGAGCACCCGCAACAATTTGGTTTGTATATCGAGATTCAAATCGCCGATCTCATCCAGAAAGATCGTACCCTGATCGGCCGCTTCAAATTTACCTTTGGTCTCGGCTACAGCGCCTGTAAAAGCTCCTTTGGCATGTCCGAATAATTCACTCTCTACAAGATTATCCGGAATTGCGGCACAGTTGACCGCAATAAACGGTTTTCGGGACCGCTTACTTTGGGAATGGATGGCCCGGGCGATTAACTCCTTCCCGGTTCCGCTCTCGCCGTAGATCAGAACCGTGGAATCACTTGCGGCTAATTTAGCAACCGTTTGCATAACATTTTTCATGGCCTCACTCTGGCCGATAATATTCTCCGGTGCAAATTTATCATACAGTTCCCGTTTCAACCGTTCATTCTCGCTCGAAGTATCTCTTAACTGCAAACATTTTTGGATGGAAAATTTTAAGGTCTGAAAACTGAACGGTTTTGTCAGATAATCATCTGCACCCGAATCGGTCGATTGCAGCGCATTATCCAGAGAGCCGTAAGCCGTCATAATAATAATCGGTATATGTGTATCCACTTTGCGAATTTTCTGGATCAGTTCAAAGCCGTTCAAATAGGGCATATTAATATCGGAGATCACCAGATCGGGATGTTCGTTCTCAAATCTTTTCCACCCCTCTTTGCCGTCTCTGGCGACGCTAACCTGGAATCCATCTTCCTTCAACTGGTATTCGGTTACCCGAATCAAACTCTGATCATCATCTATTAATAGAATGTGTATCATGGTTATTTCCTATGAAATATGGTTTAAATCCTTTACGCAAGGGAGAGATACAAAGAAAGAAGTCCCCTGTGAACTCGTTTCGAACCAAACTTTTCCTTCATGTTTTTCTATAATCCTTTTTACGATGGCAAGGCCCAGACCGGTTCCCTCTGTTTTGGTTGTAAAAAAGGGATCAAATAATCGGGCGGATTGGTAGCTGGGAATTCCGGGCCCCGTATCGCTGATACGCAGAACGACCTCTTTCCCGTCTTTGCCCACGTCAAGATCAAAGCTGATTTTTCCGGAATCTTTAATGGCCTGAATGGCATTCAGAGTAATATTCAGAATAACCTGCTGAAGCTGTAAGGCATCGCCCTGGACTAAAATTTTTTTCTGATCGGTAAAATGTGTTTCGAGTGTTATATTTTTATTTCCGGCAGACAGCCGCAGGAGCCGGAGCGAATTAATCAGGATTTTTCGGAGATCGATGATTTGAAAATAAACCGTTTCTTTTTTAGCCAATTGCAGATAGCTCTCCACCACCTGGTTCAGACGCTGAATTTCATTGAGCTGGATTTGTACAAACTCCGATTCCGGCGCTTCTTTCGGAATTTTCTTCTTTAAAATTTCGGCAGCGCCCTGGATTCCTCCCAAAGGATTACGAACTTCATGGGCTAGACTGGCCGCCAATTCACCGACGATCGCTAAACGATCTGCTGCCCGCAACTGCTGTTCCATCTCGGAAATCTGTTCGGTTTGTCTTTGTTGCAGACGCAGAGCCTCTTTCAGATCCTCGGCTGCTTTGCGATGCTGCTCTTTTTCGTTCCGTTCACCTTCCGCCTTCAGACCGGTTAAATAGCCGAGTACGAGAAACAGAATTAATTGCATAAAACGCATCAGGTTGGTCTCGATCAATCCTCCCCATTGCAGCATAATATGAGGCAGATAGATGAGGCACACCACGATGGCCGTCCCCAAACCGCCACGAACACCAAACTGAAAAGCAGCCAGAATAATCGGAATGAAATAGGCTTGCATATAGACCAGATGATACTGCCATTTCATCGTCGGAGTTTGGTAGTGTAAGATGGAAATACCGATAACCAATAGACCGATAATGGTAAGCTGTATAATTTGTTGCCTTTTATCTTTATTCATAAAACACTCGCCCTGCCATCATATACTATCGGCACGGTAATTTCCTCTTTCACCGCTTCAGCCCTCGTACAGGCGCCAACACATCACCTCGGCAATTAAAATAGGTTCCTTACACTCCTGAGCTACTTCAATAAATATTAAACCTTACGGCATGAAACCTGGCATTTTTATAAGCGTATCTCTAAGCCGATCGACTTCATTTTACGATAGTTAATCAATAAACTCAAGCACTTATGAATAAATATCCGCCGGAAGAGCCCCCACATGATTAATTTTGAACTTGTAATTTTATATCTTTATATTATATGAATTCGATATCCATATGTAAAAGAGGAGGTTCCTTATGTCTGTATTTACCAAATCGTTATGGGCGATGTCGCTGCTGCTGCTTTGTATCTTTCAGGCTCAGGCATCCGAACATCCCAAAATTCCCTTGCTGGATGCCAACGGGGATAATGTAATTGAAATCGCTAAAAAAAGCGGACAAAAATTAGTATTTAACGGCATAACCTATTACAAAGGCAACCCTTATAGTCCGGAACAAACCTGCGGTTCCTGCCACGATTACCAAGCCATCACCAAGGCTTACCATTTCCAGATCGGGGCTACGGATATGGGTGATAGCTGGGGTAAGACTCATCCCAAATTTCATTACTCTCATCTGCTTTCTGCCGGTCAGTACGGCTCCTGGTGACCACCTTCCTACCGCCAGTTGGCGCAAAAACATAATAAATCCCAACTAACCTTTGATATCGGTACACCCGATGAAGTGGCTACCTGCGCTTCCTGTCATCCCGGCGGAGGCCCTTATGAATTTGACCGTAACGGCAAACGAATGGATACAATCGATCCCAATACCGTCCCTGACCTGGACGGCGATTATTATAGCTACAGTACATCAGAGACCGAGCACGGCACCGCGCAAAAGCCGCATAAATTTGATTGGCGTAAAACAGGCTCTTTGGAAGCCGATTGTTTTACCTGCCACCTGGATCCGGATAGCAAACGTGTTACGGACGCCCAGGGAATTAAGCCGGTGGCATATAATCCCAGACTCCGCATTTTCGCCAAACGGGTAGACGGTAAAGTGAATGCCGTGTCCCTGGGAATCTATCCCGGCCGGGGATGGCAATCGGCTTTTAATTATTCGGACCCCCTGTCCCGGAATAAAGCGGGATTTATGCCCGGTAAATTTTATTCGGATTTGGAAAACCCCATGGCCGATTCCAGGAACTATATGCGGCAGCCTTATGTGGAAGGTGAAGGCGATCCCTATACAGGGCTACAGGCAAAACGGAAATTTCTGGGTCACTTTTTCCGCGAAGCACCCTCGGCCGGACTGATGGGCTGGGATAACAACCAGGACGGTTATCCGATAACCTACGTTAAAATCGTTAAAGGTAAAAAAGATTTTCATACGGATGTCTATTACGAAGTCAATGAATTCGATGAAGACAATGAAATAAATATCCCCATGTTAAGCTCCAAGGATACGGAAAACGGCGATAATAAATGGACCCGTGTCTGCGGACAGTGTCATGTTGGCGTCACCGATCCGATCAATCACAGCCTGCAGGTACGCACCTGGGGCATGGGTATGAAAGCCGATATAGTAAAAAGAGGTGAAATCTGGAATCTGGATCCTAAAACAGAAAAAGACCCCGGCTACGATGTCCACGGCGCGGCAGGTCTGGAATGTACCAGTTGTCATACGAATCCCAGGCCCGATTCCCTGGCATGGGATGACTATGTGGTTGACGCCGATCACAATTTCCTTAAAGGAAACGATACCGGCAATCATGTCCGGGATGACCTGGACAATAATCCCCCGCCTAAAAATTGCTATTACTGTCATATTACCAGCGGTGACGGACCCGATCCTTCAGAAGCGCATCAAAAGCTATTCGGAAGCGCAGCCAAGAGTCATTTGGATAAAATTGCCTGCGAAACCTGCCATATTGCCCGGGTCAGGTACTGGACATTCCGCACCTTCGATTATTCCCTCGGTTTCAGTTACAACTATGATAACCGCCACTTTCCCAATCCCAGGGGCGGAATGATGGATGTGCTCATGGCTCCCTACTACGGGCCCATTCCCATGTATGGTATGGGTAATATAAACTGGCTGGTAGGTCATACGGAAACCGATGATTATGCCACCGATAAACTGGCTCCCGTAGCCTATATGCTGCCCGACCATCCCGATGATCTTTACGGCAAGATGTATCAGCACATGAGCGGACAAAAGGGATTCGAATGGGAACCGGCACTCATTTATGCCCATACGCTGCGCGGCGACCAGATTATTCCGGCCAACCCCATAACCATTCAAACCTGGCTTGATAAAACACTGAATAAGGTGCTTTATCCACGGGAATTAAATGCGGCTGTTAAGGGTATTCGGATGACCCCAAAGGGGCAACGCTATGCCTTGCTGATCACCGGAGATAAGATTTTCGATAAAACGGGCTTCATGGGGCATCCGGATATGAAACCCGAAATCAGCACTCTGCAGGATATTAAAATGATGCGCAAAGCCCTGCAAAAGATTCTGCGCAAAGAAGGCGAGAAAGACCCCGATCCCGTTCTTTTCATCGGTGCACATTATTTTAAAGTATCCCATAATGTGCTTCCTGCGGATCAGGCTCTCGGAGCCAACGGCACCTGTACGGCCTGTCACGGTAAAAACGGAGAAATCGAAGATCGTATACTCAGTTTCACTTCCAATACAATCCAGGGTTTTGATGAAGGAATCAAAAACGGGTTGATTTTTATCGATCCGGAAGTAAATTATATAAAGCCCGTGGATCTGGATGGAGACGGCCATGCCGATGTTTTGGGGGCTTCTCAAAAAGAGGTTTTGGAAAAGAGCAAAGAGGAACTGGGAAAAAAACCGAAGAAATAATCATTCCTTCCCGTTCCATGCATTAAACAGAAGGCCCTGCGGACAGGGCCTTCTGTTTTTTAGAAGCAATTCCTCTCCTCCCGAATTTGCCGCTTCGATAACCTGATGTATTGCAATTGAATAAACCCTGCCCTATATTTTCGCAAACCTTTACTGAGAATTTCCGGAGGGTATCGTGAATATAAATTCAAAATTGAAATGGGGCATCATCGGCGCCGGAATTATCGCTCATAAAATGGCGGAGGCCCTTAAGATTAATCCGGATAGTGAGTTGGTGGCCGTTGCTTCTAAAACGAGTTCCAAAGCGCAGCAATTTGCCAGGCAACACGGTATAAAGCACGCTTATAGTTATCAGGAAATAGTGAATTCCGATGCTATTGATGTCATCTATGTGGCCACCACCCATAATTTCCATTATGAAAACACCAAACTGGCCCTGAAACACGGTAAGCATGTTCTGGTGGAAAAGCCTTTTACGGTCAATGCCACCCAGGCCCGGGAGCTGGTTCGCCTTGCCCGTCGAAAACATCTTTTTTTGATGGAGGCCATGTGGGTCCGCTTTTTACCCAGTCTGAAAAAGCTGAAAACAATTCTTGCTAACCACGAAATCGGTGAACTGAAATTAATAGATCTTTCCTTCGGGGTCATCATCAGTCCGGAATATGCCGGTCGCCTGAAAGACCCGGCTCTGGCCGGAGGCGTTACCCTGGATATCGGCATCTATCCCATTTCCTTTGCCTGTTATCTCCTGGATGAGCTGCCGACCTCAATCAAATCCATGGCCCGATTCAGTGCGCGCGGCGTGGACGAGTTGGCCTCGTATTTGTTCCGCTTTCCTTCGGGATGTTTGACTACCATTAAAACCAGTTATAATGTGCAGATGAAAAACGAAGCGCTGATTTACGGAAGCGAGGGCTACATTGAATTTCCACAATTTCAAACCGGTGAGCATTTTACTGTTTTCAAGCATGAAGGTAATAACGAAGTAAAAAGCAAAACCGAAGTTCATGAAAAGAATCACCCTAACGGTTTTATTTACCAGGTGGAAGAGGTAGTACAATCTATTCGGGCCGGTAAAACGGAAAGCCATATCATTCCTTTGGACGAAACCGTTGCCATCATGGAAATTATGGATACCATGCGTAAAGAATGGGGTTTTCGCTATCCGTTTGAGTAAAGTTAGGACTTTTTAACTCATTTATCGATCGATTGCTGTCGATCGCGGGCAAGGGCACTCCATCCTACGCTCCTGGGGACAAACGTTTAGAGCTATCAGCGCTTAGTGTACCGTCCCGGCATGGTCGCGGCCTGCCCGCGCATTGGCGGACCCAACTTGATTTAGAATCCGGACGGGGCTATCCTTTCTACCCTTACCCAAAGCCATGTCGATACATAAAATGCCAGACGACAGGCCGCTTTATACCTTAATTATACAGCCCTAATACTTTCCTTATTATTGGTTTTCTTCTTGACACCTGGCACGTTCCAATATAAATTCATACATGATTCAGTCTTTTAGGCACAAAGGGCTTAAGTTATTTTTCGAGACTGGTAATTATTCGAAGATTCAACCGGCACATAAAAAACGCGTACGGATGATTTTGACGATTCCTTGTGCTGCAAATGATATTAAAGATATAAATTTCCCAGGATCTAATTTACATCGTTTATCCGGTGAAGATAAAGATTTCTGGGCTGTAAATGTTAGTGGCAATTGGCGGATAATCTTTCATATCAAAAATGGTGATGTTTTTGACGTTGATTATTTGGATTATCATTAGAAAGGAATAATTATAATGAAAATGCACAGACCGGCACATCCGGGTGAGGTATTAAGGAATATGTATATAGAACCCTTAGGCTTGACAGTGACCGAAACCGCTAAGGCTCTTGGTATAACTCGTAAAGCTTTATCCGAGCTTGTTAATATGCGTTCCGGGATAAGTACTGCAATGGCACTCCGTTTATCCAAGGCTTTCAACACAACGCCTGAATTCTGGTTGAATATGCAACAAAATTTTGATTTAACTCAAGCTCAAAAAAAGATTAAACTCTCAAAAGTAAAAGTATTATCAGAATCCTCTCATACTACAAAGGATTCTTAAAAGGCTGCATAAGATGCCTATAACGGATTGGGCCGTTGCAGCATTTATTCCTCTATGATTCGAATCATCAAAGTAATAACGATTCTATTCATATTCAATCATTTAACCTCAGGCGATTATATGGCAAAAGACCTCTGATAAAAAGAAAAAGGCTGGGTAACGGGAACCTGGAATACAAACCGGATTTCTACCATGGTATCTTTCGGGAACAACTCTTTTCATGTCAACCGCCGAATGGGTGAACTATCCCATAGCGAAGTTATACCACAGAACAATTTTTCAAATCCATTATCAGCTAACCCTTTTATTTTCAGGAATTTTATTCCAATATTCAATTTTCTGCATTTTCATTTTCAGAATTCACCGAATTCCTTTATATTTGCTGCTACGGAAAGTATAAATCACCTTTTGATCAGAGGAAAACATGACGGCTAATGAAATCCGGAAGCAATTCATCGACTTCTTTAAGGCGAAACAGCATACCTTCGTGCCCAGCGCACCGGTTATTCCCCGGGACGACCCAACCCTGCTTTTTACCAATGCCGGCATGAATCAGTTTAAGGATGTCTTTCTGGATAAAGGCAGCCGCCCTTATTCCCGGGCGGTCAATGCCCAAAAATGTATCCGGGTCAGCGGCAAGCATAACGACCTGGAAGAGGTGGGGCGCGATACCTATCACCATACTTTTTTTGAAATGCTGGGCAACTGGTCGTTCGGAGACTACTATAAAAAAGAAGCCATCCTCTGGGCCTGGGAACTGCTGACCGACGTTTGGCAGCTTCCCAAAGACAAATTGTATGCTACGGTATACACCACTGATGATGAAGCGGCCGGGCTATGGGCACGGGTCACGGATATCAAAGCGGATCATATCTTACGCTTCGGCGAGAAGGAAAATTTCTGGGAAATGGGCAGTACGGGTCCGTGCGGTCCCTGTTCCGAAATCCATATCGACCTGGGTGCGCAACATTGCGATAAACAGGGAGAGGATCATCTTTGCGGTGTAAACGGCGACTGCGGACGATATATCGAACTCTGGAATCTGGTCTTCATTCAATATAACCGGGATGAAAGCGGTAAATTACATCCCCTGTCCAAAAAGCATGTGGATACCGGAGCCGGCTTCGAACGTCTGGTGGCGGTTCTTCAACATAAATTTTCTAATTATGATACCGACGTATTTTTACCGATCATGGACTATATCGGTCAGTTAACAGGTCAGCCTTATGCGACATCCGGAGAACAAACCGCCTTTCGGGTCATTGCCGATCATATCCGGATGCTGACCTTTTCCATTGCCGACGGGGGCATTCCGTCCAATGACGGCCGCGGCTATGTAATGCGACGAATCCTGCGTCGCGCTGCCCGCTATGCCCGTAAGCTGGATATCCGTGAACCCTTCATCTTTAAAATCGTACCCAAAGTAGTGGAACTAATGGGTGACGCTTATCCGGAAATCCGGGAACGGCAGGATCATATCATGGCGGTAATCCGGGCCGAAGAGGAACATTTTAACCGCACTCTGGACCGCGGACTGGAAATATTCGGTAAAATCAAGAGTGAACTAAAATCACGGAATCAGATCGTTATTCCGGGCGAAGAGGTGTTTCGCCTTTATGATACGTACGGCTTCCCCGTGGACCTGACCCGCATTCTGGCCGAAGAAGAAGGTCTGACTCTGGATATGAAAGGCTTTGATCAGGCTATGGAACTACAACGGGAACGGGCCCGTTCGGCTTCCAGATTTGAAGCACAAGCCTCTGATTCCACGGATTGGGTGGTTCTGAATGAAGGAGAAGATTCCAAATTTGTCGGCTATAATGATCTTGCTATTGAAACTCATATCATGCGTTATGTGATTGAGCCACAACAGATTAAGATCATTTTACGGGAGACCCCCTTTTATGCGGAATCCGGCGGACAAATCGGCGACCGTGGTACGCTTTCCGGTGAAGGATTTGAATTGCAGGTTACGGATACCCAAAAAGACGGGGATCATATCGTTCATTATTGCCGGCCGCTTGCGTCTTTTTCTCCGAAAACGGATAAGGTATTGGCCGAAGTAACGGTTTCCCGAAGACGTGAAACCGCAAAAAACCACACGGCTACCCATCTTCTTCATGCCGCTTTGCGGAAAGTGCTGGGGGCCCATTTAACCCAGGCCGGTTCTCTGGTTGAACCGGATCGTCTGCGCTTTGATTTCACTCATTTCGAGAGAATCTCTGAAGAAGATCTGGAGGCGATTGAAAAAATCGTAAATGACCGCATTCAACAGGATATTGCCCTTGAAATTGCCCAGGAAAAATACACCGACGCCAAACAAAAAGGCGCCATGGCTCTTTTCGGTGAAAAATACGGGGACGTGGTACGCACCGTAAAGGTCGGTACTTTCAGTCTGGAACTCTGTGGCGGCACCCATGTTAACCGTACCGGTGAAATCGGTCCCTTTATCATCGTAAGCGAGAGCGGCATCGCCGCCGGTGTCCGGCGCATCGAAGCTATTACCGGACCGAAAGCCGTTGAATATTTACAGCAGAATCGCACCCGGGTACAAAAACTGGCCGCCCTCATGAATGCCCGACCCGAGGAGTTGGTGGCCAAAACAGAACAGCTCGTGAATGATAAGCGGCAACTGGAGAAAGAATTAAACCGGGCCACACGTTCGCGACTCAACTCCGATTTGGATGGTTTGTTCCGGCAGGCCGAATCCATTAATGATATTAAAGTGCTGATCCACGGCTTCGAAGGAATCGACGGGGAACAACTCAAATCTCTCGGCGACCGCATTCGCGAGAGGGGCAAACAGACAGCTGCTCTGCTCTATAGCGAAACGGACGGCAAACTGACCTTTGTCTGTGCGGTTTCGGATGATTTAATCAAAAACCGGAAACTGAGTGCCGGGACTCTGGTGCGTGAAGTAGCCAGGGCGGCCCACGGCGGCGGGGGAGGACGTCCCCATCTCGCTACTGCCGGAGCCAAAGATGCCAGCCATTTGAAGGAGGCGCTCGATACATTCCGGGAACAAATCGGGCTTCTGAAATAGACATTTCGAACTAACGCAGGCAATGAGCGGTTGGTGGTTAGCACCGTTTCCTTATGCCGGAGCATTTATTTAATAGGTTGAAAAACAGACAGAACTCTTTTATATATTCGGATAGTACGATACTCCTTAAATGGCAAAGCAATACCCGACCGGAATAATCTGATGGAATTCTTCAGGAAAATTGATATTTCAGATAAACTTTATGCGATTTCTGCCGATAAAAAGATAGTTTAGACGGTTTTAACTCAAATTTACAAGATAGAATTCATGACCTCTTCATTCATTGGAAAAGTGCTCGATAATTACCGGATTTTAGAGAATCTCGGTGTGGGGGGCATGGGGGTTGTTTTTAAGGCCATGCACATCAAATTGGATAAGCTGGTCGCTTTAAAAATGATCGCGCCCGGTATGGCCATGAATGAACGCTTCATCAAACGTTTTCAAACCGAAGCCAGGGCTCTGGCCAAACTTGAAGATCCCAATATCGTGGCTATCTATGATCTGCGTTCCGACAACGATCAGTGGTTCATTGTCATGGAGTATGTGGACGGGAGCAATCTATTCGACAAAATCAGGAAAGAAGGCGCTTTCCCCTGGCAGCAGGCGGTTCCTGTTCTCAAACAAATCCTGACCGCCATCGGTCATGCGCACCGGGCCGGAATTATCCATCGTGACCTGAAACCTAATAACATCATGCTGACCAAGAACGGCACGGTTAAAATCACTGATTTCGGACTGGCCAAAGATCAAAATATAATGGCCAACTCCATGACCGTGGCCAGCGGGGGTACCCTGTACTATATGTCGCCCGAACACGTGAAAGGGTTTTCCTTTACCGATAAGCGCAGCGATCTCTATTCGATCGGCATGACCTTCTATGAAATGATTACCGGTAAGGTGCCCTTCGAAAACATCGATTCGGATTTTGATATTCGCGAACGCATTATACGTAAGGATTTCGTAAAACCCAGTACCTATAAAGAGGATATCCCGGAAGAGCTGGATGCGATTATCATGAAGTCTATTGCTAAAGACCCGGAAAAGCGGTATCAAAGTGCAGAAGAGATGTTGGAAGCGATCCTTGCTTTCGAAGAAAAACAAGGCCTGACCGGCACCCAACGGCCAGAAACCCCACAAAAGCCGGTTGCGCCTGCCCGGACAACCTTTCCGCTTGTAAAGGTTGTCATACCCATTGTGATCTTATTGGCTGTTTTATACTTACTCATATTCAAATATCCGAATTTTTTGCATCCTGAGCTGTCCCGAACCAACCCTTCTTCTTTTTCTTCCCTGCACATAAAGAGTCGGCCGCAACAGGCTCAGATCTTTTTGAACGATTCCCTTTGGGGAGTGACTCCCTTTACCAGGGATTCCATGCCAAACGGAAGATATGCATTGCGAATCGGTAAAGAATCTTTCAAGCCCATCGATACCACCCTTACTCTGCCGACCGGCGCTGCCCTGGATTTATCATTTAAATTGTCGCCTCTGCCGGAAATGTCAAAAAGCAGCACTCCCTCAATACACTCAAGACAGCCGCTTCGCGGCCCGGCAACCGCCACTACCCAGTTAATCATTCGTTCCCGACCATCCGGGGCGGGACTCTGGCTGAATAATCAGTATCAAGGTAAAACACCTTTTAGAAGTACAAACGCCAAACCCGGTAACTATCGAATTCGTATCACAAAACAGGGCTTTGAGGACTATACTCGGCAACTGAACGTCCCAAAAGGCCGAAAACAATCTGTGGAAGCCCGCCTCATTCCATTCTACGGTACGCTCGATGTGCGCACCCGTCCGAAAAAGGCCCGGCTCTGGATAGATGGAAAATTGATTGCTGGCAAATCCACACCCTGTATCCTGGATAAGGTCCCGATCGGGCAACATCAATTAAAGATAGCTAAAAACGGTTTTGCCGAATATGTTCAGGAAATTGAGATCGATCATAGCCAAACCCGAACTTTGAACATTACATTGAAACCTCTTATGGGAAAATTAAGTATACTTGTTATTCCATGGGGATCGATTTATATTAATAACCAATTGCAGGAAGCGTCTTCGGATGTTAAAAATCAGATCGAAGTACCGGTTGGACAATATCAAATAAAGATTGTCCATCCCACTCTTGGTTTCTGGCAAAAAACCATCCGGGTGGATAGCAATCAGCCCAAAACGGTTCGGGTTAATTTTAATCAAAAGATTGCGGTTCAAATAAGCGCCGTGGATAAAGCAGGTCAATCTATATCAGGACATATCCTAATCGATGGAAAAGATACGGGTCAAATGACCCCCCGGGAAATGAGGATACGAACCGGAGTGCACCGTTTCCTGATTAAAAAAGAAAACTATATCGCCGTGAATGGGGAAGAGGAATTCCTGATTGATACCGAATCCAATCCATCCTTAAAATTCGTGCTGGAAAAAATGGAATAACTAAATCGGAATTGTAATTTTTGGGAAAGGTATATGATACGCTTTAAGATTAAAAAATATCATTATCCGCTAATTCTCTGTTTTACGCTCTCTTTTATGCTCTCGCAGATGGTGCTCCCCATATTTCTTAATAATTTCTCAGTGTTTGCCCAGGATACCCAAACCTGCGTATCTCAATTGAATCAGGCTGAGGATGATTATTATAACGGTGCATTTGATGCTTCGATCCGAATCATCAAAGAGTGTCTGAAAAAGGCAACCCTGAAAAAAGAGGAGCGCATAAAAGCCTACACGATTTTAGCCAGAATCTTTATGGCTAAAAACAAAAAGGAAGGCGCAAAAAAAATTATCCGTAAAATTCTGAATTTGGATCCCGGCTACCGGCCGACGATAGAGCAGGAGCGTCCTGCCTATGTAAATTTAGTCGCTGAGGAACGTAAAACCTTACGGGTAACTGCGGCAGCTTCAAACAAGAAGAAAGCAGTGGCCCATAAAAACAATAAAAAGTGGTATTGGTACAGTGCCGGGGGAGCGGCCGGTATTGCCATTATTGCCATTATTGCCGGTGGCCAAAGTAAACATAAACCCGGTAATAATTCGACCTTACCGCAACCGCCCGGATTTCCGAAATAATATGAAATTACCAAAGATGCGAAGATATTTTACATTTATATTCTTATTAGTCAGTGTTCCTTTGCTTTGGGCCCAAACCAATATTAGTGGAACCATTTCCGGTCAGACCTGGGATAGCGCCGGTTCTCCCTATCATATTCAGGGGGATGTAACTATTGAGAGCCTGATAATCAAACCGGGTGTCACGGTCCTGTTCGACGATAACTATGAGTTTAAGGTTACCGGTCTTTTGAAAGCATGGGGATTCTACAGCGATTCCATATATTTCAAACCCGCCGGAACGAATCCGAATCACTGGGGAGGTATTCTATTCTCTGCAGCCAATCCGCAATCGATTATTGCCTATTGTCATATCGAAGGCTCCGGCCAACCCGGTGTAAGAATTGAAAACAGTTCAGGAACGCTACATATTTCAAACTGCACCATGGTGAATAACGTGGGCGATGGAGTTAACCTGAAGAATTCTACAGCCCGGCTTGTCAATTCTATTATCCGTAACAATGGAAAAAACGGTGTCTACCTGGATCATTCGCAGCTTACACTTATTAATTCCCTTTGTGTCAGGAATACGGAAGCAGGTATTTTCTCAATAGATGATACCGATACGATTGCCGTTCAAAACAGTGTGTTGGCCGATAATAGCGGTAGCGGGATTATTTCATTAAGCGGTAAAATTTCTGTTTTGAACTCCATTATCTATGACAATTATCCTCAAGAAATATCTTCCCGGACAGAAAACACGACCGTCAATTACACCGATATTCGCGGCGGCTGGTCGGGGGAAGGCAGTCATAACCTGAACGTAGATCCACTCTTTGCCGATTCTGCAATTTACACCTTGCAGGCTGTTTCTTCCTGTATCGACGCCGGTAAGGAGCAGGATCCATATAATGATCTGTATTTTCCACCGTCTTTGGGCAGTCAACGCAATGATATGGGAGCTTACGGCGGACCCATGGCCGGCAGATGGTTCCCTCCCCTCTATATCCAACCGAACAGTGTCGATTTCGGTAAGGTTACTCAGGATAGCAGTATTTCTCTTGATTTCACTGCCCGAAATTACCGGGATTCGGTCGTCTCTGTCTCCCGGATATTTTTCCATGGGGCTAAGACTCAGGTCTTCCGGGTAAATAAAGACAGTATGGAAATCGGTGTTCTGGACAGTGCTCATTTTACAGTTACTTTTACACCGGACCATCAGGATGTTTTTCAAGCCGACCTGATTCTCTCCAGCACTTCTTATGGGACAAGTACCGCCTTCCTCAAAGGAGAAGGGGTCGTATCCGAAATTAATATTCTGGATACCTATCTGGACTTTCATACGGTGCATCTTGGTGATTCTTCCACTTTGAATATCAGAATTCTTAATGCCGGTGGGGATACACTGCGTATCTATCGGATGTTCGCCACAAACCCGGTATTCAAGCTTAGTACTTCCCGTTTAAAAATTGCCCCCAATCTGACCCTGGATACCCTGCAGGTCACATTTATCCCGGATTCGGCCGGGACTTATTCGGATTCACTAATCATTTTAAATAACGATCCGGATGAACAGCACTCTGCAATCCCCCTCTCAGGCCATGGAGCCGGGGCCGTAATCGGTCTGAATAACGACCTGCTTGATTTCGGTTCGGTTAAAGTGCACCGGGACAGTTCACGCCGGCTAACCATATCCAACTTAGGGAATGAAATTCTGAACCTCACGAACATCTTAATCGCAGGAAATGATTCAACACCCGTTCCATTTCACCTGACTGATTCCGCCCTTAAGTTCCCGATTCCCATCCAACCCGGGCAAAAGTATGATCTTAGCGTGTCCTTCAGCCCTCTGAACTTCGGACCCAGTTCAGCCCGAATGTATATTTTAAGTAATGATTCCATTCGTGCTCAAAAAACTATATCTTTAACGGGTACCGGTCTGTCTCCTCTTTTGCAAACATCACCTACACAATTGGATTTCGGATCGATCCCTTTTATGACCGATTCCGTTCGAAAGTGTACCATTAGCAATCACGGTAATATATCGCTGGAAATCGATACACTTAAGATCATTGATAACAGGAACCATGCCTTTGATCTGATGTTGGACGACCTGCCTTTACCGACCGGAGTGGACCCGGACAGCAGCGCGGAATTATCCGTTCGTTTTAAAGCGGTATCCGTAGGCAGGGATTCTGCCCGGCTCATCATCGTATCGCATCTCTTTTCGGATTCCATCCGCCTGAAGGGTCAATCTCTGCCGGCGACCCTCACTCTTCATCCCCAAACCGTAGATTTCGGCCGTGTTCCGAAAGACAGTACCCGGAAGCAGACCTTGTATATATCCAATACGGGGCAGGGAACCTTGATACTTTTCGCCGACAGTTTGTCCGTTCAGGGGGCGGATCAAAGCGATTTTTCTTTCGAAAAACCGTCGTCCGATGTGATGATTGACGTCGGGGACTCTATGGCTTTATCTTTATACTTCGTTCCCGGCCAGACGGGTCCCAAAGAAGCCAGCCTAAGATTGGCATGCAACGACCCACAAAACCCGAAAACCGACATCCCTCTTTACGGCATTGCTTTTGATGCCCAGCCGATTCAGGTGACTTACAATGCAAGCCACTCCAGCAAAGAATTCATCCGAGGAGAATCGGCTAAACTCAGTTTTGATCTATCGCAAAAATCCACGATCGATTCCGTGCTGCTTTATTTCAGACAGGGAGGGCAAGCGGCTTTCAGCAAATTTTTGCTGTCGCGGCAAGGTGCCTCGAATATCTGGTCTGTTTCCATACCGGCATCGAACATCACGGAGCGCGGTTTTCAATACTACCTGAATATTTTTCACGGCTGGGCCTTAACCGTCTGGCCGGAAGGAGGCGGATCCAATCCGCAAAACGTGCAAACCCTCGTACCCGAACTATCTTTTCCGCAGCTAACCCGGCAGAAAACGTACCAGATGATATCACTTCCCGTACTTACCGGCGGACAAACCCTGGATGCCTTATTCTCCGATAATCTGGGTATCTATGATTCTACTCAGTACCGCATTTTCGATGTTAAAAACGGAAGCGCCTATACGGAAATTAAAAATTTGGGGATCCCTCTTCCGCCGGGTAAGGCCTTATGGCTGATTACCAGAGATACCACCCGGCTTGATGTGGTTAACGGACAATCGGTGCCAACGGATCAAAATTTTAGTCTGAATTTAAAACAGGGCTGGAATATGATCGGCGATCCGTTTGCCTTTCCCCTGTCCTGGGCACAAATCGATAACCGGCATACTCTGCGGTTTTACGATGGGACTGACTGGCCCTTTGCCTCCGTACTCGAACCCTACAAAGGGTATGCGCTTTATGTGGATCAAGATACCACCCTTCGCATTTCACCCCGTGAAATGCAGGAGTCTTCTACTTTTTCCGCAAAAGCCGTAACAGGCCGGGAAAATGATTGGCAGATTCAGCTCAGTGTCTCTTCCGGGGCCCGGAAGGATCGGTTCAATTACGCCGGTGTCCGCGAACAGGCTACCGCTTTTATCGATCGTTACGATGAACCCGAGCCGCCCCCCATAGGACAATATGTCTCGCTTTATCTATTACCGGATCAAGCGGAAGAGGTGTATCCCCATCGATTTTCAACCGATTTTCGCAGTCCCGATGAAGATGGTTACCGCTTTACTTTCGAAATAGCCAGTAATATGAACGGTTTCAAGACCATACGTTTAACGCCGTTTCACCTGCCGCCTAACTATAACTGGAGTGTGGTCTCTCCTCAAACAAATATCGATTACGGCCGGAGTGTTATTAAAACCGGAAGTAAACACATGAAATTTGAATTGCTGGTCGGTAGCGAAGATTTTTTGAAAAACATGAAATCGAATTATGCTGCCATACCGACCCGTTTCGATCTTAAGCAGAACTATCCCAATCCGTTTGGTGCAAGTATGGAGCGATTAAGAGGCAACCGGAACACATGCATCCGCTATCAATTACCTCATTTTTCGGCTGTATCGATTGATGTATTTAATATTTTGGGCCAGCATGTAAAAAGTTTGTTTCACTCCAGGCCCCAGGAAGCGGGATATTATCAGATCGATTGGGACGGCACGAATTCAACAGGCCGTAAGGTTTCGGCCGGAATTTATTTTTTGCGCTTTCATGCCGATCATTTTACTAAAACCATTAAGATGATTTTGCAGAAATAAGATGGGAGTGGAACCGTTTTAGCCTGAAACTTTAATCAAGGCCACAGGAGCAAAGACCGGTCTATTGATTCTTTGTAGCTTAAAAGAAGGATGAGGAATTATTTTGAAAAAAATGTTTGGATCATTAAAAGACACGGGAAATTCTTCGCATCGGAAATCCGCTTCCAAACAGCGGGCCTCCCAGCCGGAAATGGAAGAATTTTTATTAACCTTAAGTCATCAACTGATTGAAGCAGATCCCACCGATCCCGATCCGGTTATACAGAGCGCCATGGAAGAGATCGCCGGGCGTTGCCAGGCGGACCGCAGCTATATATACTGGATTAAGAATGACGGCACTCAACTGGAATTGATGTATGCCTTTAATGCCAAAGGTATCCCTAAGAAGATCAAAGAACATGACAAAGTAGACAGTGAAGATTTCAACTGGCTGATGCAATCTTTGCAGAATCAGGTGCTGATTAATATTGCGACTCCCGGGCAACTACCAGCCAAAGCCAGTACGATTAAGATCATCATGGAAGTGGAAAAAACCAAATCCATGCTTATTTCCCCCCTGTTTGTAAAAGATATGTTACAAGGTTTTATTGGGCTGGATGCCGTGCTTGAGGAACGGCAATGGCCGGCTGTAAATGAGGATTTATTAAGCAGGAGCGGAGCCTTTCTTGCTGCCGCTGTAAAGCGAAAGCATGACCTTATCCTTGCATTTCAAAGAAACGGTAAACTGAGTTCGTTACTGACTGGTATCGAGGATATGATATTCATATCCACGCCTTCCGGTAAAATCCTTGAAACCAATCCGGCCGGAGCCAAAATTTTAGGATATGCATCTGTGGATGAATTGTTAAAGATCAATATTGAGAAAGACCTCTATGCCGATCCAAAAGACCGAAAAAGGATAAAACGCTTATTGGCCAAAAAGGGCCGCATCAAAGATTATGAGTTACATCTCAAAAGAAAAGACGGCCAGGAAATCACCGTATTGGAAACATCCACTGTAGTCCGCGATGCACACGACAAAATCATCGCCTATGAAGGTATTATCCGCGACATTACGGAGAACAGAAGGTTGGAACAGCAATTATTTCAATCCCAGAAAATGGAATCGATCGGCTTACTGGCCGGGGGAATTGCCCATGATTTCAATAATATTCTGACCGCCATTAAGGGCTATGGAGAGATGATCATGATGCAGATTGACAAGGGCCATCCCCTCCACCCTTACGTCAGCAATATTCTAAAATCGAGTAAGCGAGCTGAAAATCTGATTAAACAATTGCTCGGATTTAGTCGCAAACAATTTATCCGCCCAAGGGTGCTTAATATTAATGACGAGATACGTGACCTGAATAAAATGCTCGGCCGTCTCATCTCCGAGGATATCCAGTTTGAGTTAAATCTGACGGAAGGTGTGGGCAACATTAAAGCCGATCCCGTTCAGCTTCAACAAATCTTAGTCAATCTGGTGGTCAATTCCGGTAATGCCATTCGCCTGGCCAGAGATAGCCAGAATCCGAAAATCATATCCATCACTACCGACAAGATTCATCTGGATAAGGAATTCAGCGATCAGCATCCCGGAAGTCATGAGGGGGATTTTATACTGATTATTGTTCGGGATACAGGCATAGGAATGAATGAGGAAACCAAGCAAAAAATATTTGAACCGTTTTTCACGACCAAGGGAGAGGGCAAAGGTACGGGACTGGGACTTTCTACGGTATATGGCATCGTAAAGCAGAACGACGGCTCTATTTTCGTGGAGAGCGAACCCGGCAAAGGATCCACTTTCAAAATATACTGGCCGGCGACCAAAGAGGAAAAAGAATCGGATGTAAAGTCGGATAGTGAAGTGCAGTTCGCTCCCCGTTCCGAAACGATTATGGTCGTGGAAGACGATGAAGGGGTAAGAGATTTAGCCTGTACCTCATTGAGATCCTTTGGCTATACGGTTATAGAAGCAATCAACGGGCAGCATGCTCTGAACCTGATACAGGAAAAGAACCTTTCCCAAAAGATCGATCTTCTTTTCACGGATATGATTATGCCGGAGATGGGCGGAGATGAATTAGCCAGGAATGTGCACGAAATGAATCCCAAAATTAAAATCCTGCTAAGTTCCGGCTATACGGAAAGCCGCATGTATTTCGGCGAAGCGGATCAGGAAACCGGATACTTTATGCTTAACAAACCTTATTCCATCAAAAAGCTGGAAAAGAAGATACGGTATATTTTAAACAATTAGTTTTCCGCACTACTTTTTATTCCATTCAGCTTTATTTGGTGCCAGGTATTTTAAGAGCGGCTTAGTGCCAAATGCACTAGAACCTTCTCCCGACAATAACTTATACATTCTGCTAGAACCAAGCCATTCCCATCATTTTTCTCAATTTCTTTTTATGAGAATTTTCCTTTCATCCATCATGGTAAATGAAACGATCAAACCAAGTAATGCCATAAAGGATCCCAGATAATAGGCCCCTTTTAATCCATCTATCGAATATCCGATTCCAATCACTATGGGCCCCAGGGTTTGTCCCAGTCTTATGACCATACCATTTAAAGACATAAAGGCACCACGCTGGTTGTCGGGAGCAAGTTTTGCCAGAGTCGTTTGCAAACTCGGGATATTCAGCGCTTGAGCGGAACCAAAGAACAAAATAGGAATAATGAAAATGTAAATATCATTTACGTTGGGCATAAGTAAGGTAACAATAAAATATAGAAAGAAAGCTGTTTTCAATAATGACAAACTTCCAAATCTCCAGGTAAGCTTTCCAACCCGAGTTGAAACAATAGCCGAAGTAATTGAACTAAGTGATATAAACAACCCAATTTTGGCGGGTGTAAGATTGAATTTTTGATTTAAAAGGAACGGTAAGTAGGTTAAAAATGCACCGTATAGAATGATAAATGTGAGTGTTCCTAAAATAAAAAGGGCCATTACATCTTTTCTTGAAATACTCGTTAAAATATCTTTTAAATATTGTTTAAAGCTTGAATGCTTTTCAATTTTAGGCTCTTTAATTCCAAAAATAACAAATAATCCCACAGGAACGGCTAATAGAGGCAATAAGAAAGGATAGTACCAGGCAAGTCCGGCCAACAACCCGCCAATTAGAGGATAAGATGCCGTTGATAAGTTTAATACGCTTGCATTGTAACCCATGGCTTCAGGGAGTTGCTTGCCCTTGAAGTAATCACCAATGAGAGTGGCATTGAGCGACCCCAGAGAAGCCGCCCCGATGCCTTGTATTATTCGTAACAAAATAATATAGCGGAAAGTATGGACGAAGAAGATAGCAAAACCGGCCAAAGCAAAAATAAATAATGAAGGCACAAGTACTGTTTTACGTCCCAAACGATCGGCAATAATACCTGCAACCGGCGTTAAAAATATTCCAGGGAAAGTGAAGGCACTAATCAATAAGCCGATCTGCATATTGGTCAGGTCTAAAGTTTCCGATATTTGGGGTAAGGCCGGTGTGATACTGGCCACACCCAGGACAGCTATAAGTGTAATACCAAATATCACATATAGTCTTCTATCCTTTAATAATTTGTTACCGGCTATAACTTCCAAATTAAATCGCTGTCCTATGTTCGTTCAGAATGTGATTCATCTCTGCTTTAATATATTTATTCCCCAAATTTATAAATCTGCTACAGATAGAAAGTATACCGGTTATTTAGGTCAGGGTAGGAGTCCTCTCAATGATATTGCTATCGCTCGATTTCCGAGCGGTCCATACGGGTCGGGTCTGTACGCAATAAACTTATCGCCTGTCGCATACTCCGGGGGCATTTTTTTCTATCAAAGTTAAATTCTATCCCACCCTATTCCGGTTCTGAACCACCAGGAATAGGTACTTGTCCTTATAATACCATATCTTAGACTGTAAACAGTAGTATTCCCTTCTCCATCCGACTGCAGAGGTTGTTGTTGATAAAAATATTCAATTGATCATAAAATTTTCCAAAAAGAGTATAGTCTAGAACATAATATTCCTTATCAAGTTCCGTGTAGGGAACAGTAGTTGTCCAACCAATAATCCGGACCTCTTTTGTATCGAAATATCTTAATGACAATCTTTTTCTGAACATCAAATGGCTTTCTACTTTATTTCCATCCGGAATTAAAATTAAGGAATCATTCCTAATAGACCAATAATTCTTATAAACGGCATTGCATCCCCAATAATAGTTCCTATCATTTACTATCATATTTGATCCTGCAGAGATTTTATCTGAGATCAAAACTCTGTTTCTTTGTTTTTTTAATACTGTTAATTCTAAAGTACCACCAGTATAGTAGAAATCATTTTCCGAGGCATTACCATACTCTTTTCCGAGAAGTAAAACATATTTTATTTTTTCGCCCGGAATTAATTTGTTTAGAAAAATATCCGATTCAAGAGGTTAGGTAGAAAAACGACAGGAGTCAATTATTATGATTGGCTCTACCGGGGTTCTTGTGAAGTCGTATATTAAAAAAAGACGGACAATATGATTTTACTGCTTCGTTCCTTTGCATTTAATCATAAAAGTATCCGAAGGATACTAATGTGAGTAGCCACAGGCGGAGCCTGTGGTAAAGCGGTAAATGCGAGCATGACGCTAAAGGCGTCAAATATGTAACTAAAAATGGCATTATAACCAAATAGGAGACCCTATACATTGAAAGGCCTGGTTTATTTTACCGCTTTGCGGTAACCCTATTCGGCTGCATCTTGCCCACAGGCTTCGCTCCTGCCCGGCGGCTGACGGGTGTGGCTACTCATATTGCATCAATTCGTGATGATTTAAGGATGCGGCGTTTACCCACAAGAAACTCGGTAGAGCCAAAATGTTTTTAAAAATAAAATTCATTTTATCGTGTGTTTGGATTCTCTTATTGATTTATATTGATTACAGTTTCTTAAAACATTACATTTTCGTTAGCTCTACCTGTAAATGATAAACAGGAATAGAAATATTTGCCTAATGATCGCCTCTCATTTGGTTATCAAAAAGGTAGCGGCGGCTTTTTTCAGAATCGAGTTGCAACTTTTCGTAAAATTAACGTAAACTATTAAAGATTTCCCATTGCGAAAATCTGTCCCTGTATCGGCAGTTTATATCCCATATTTCGGAAGGAAAATACAATGAAAGCAATCTTCCTTATTCTTTTGAGTGCAATCGGTTTATTATGGGCTCAGCACAAACCCTATTTCCAACAGGAAGTACATTACACGATACAGGTAACCCTCGATCCTCCGACGAAGACCTATCAGGGCAGCGAACAATTAATTTACAAAAACAACTCAGCGGACAGTCTGCCTTTCCTTCGGCTGCATCTTTACCCCAATGCTTACAAAAACAACCATACTCCCTTTGCCCGCCAGATGGAAAAGCAAAATCGGAGCAGTTTTTATTTTTCCAAAGCGGAGGAACACGGTTTTCTTAACCTGAACAGAATATCCTGCGAAGATCGTCCTCTGGAGATTCATTCCAAAGAAAACGCACCGGATGAAGTAAAAATCATCCTGCCCCATCCCCTGGCTCCGGGCGATTCCTGCACTCTGCACATGAAATTCAACGGTAGGTTTCCCCGCCTATTCTCTCGTATGGGCTATTTCGGTAAAAACTACTTCGCAGTCACCCAGTGGTACCCCAAAGCCGTAGTCTACGATCGTTACGGCTGGCATCCCGATTCTTACTTAGATCAGGGTGAATTTTACGGTGAATACGGCACCTTTGATGTAAGCATTACCCTGCCGCAGGCTTATGTGATCGATGCCACCGGAATGTTGCAGGATAATTCCCGGGAGAAGGCTTTCATAAAAGGGATCGTAGATACGACCCGTTATTTTTTATCGCTAAAGAGTAAAAAAGAACGCCGCCGTTTTATTAAAGAATGGAAAACCTATAAAAAAAAGCAGTTGGATTTCAAAAAAACCAAAACCGTTCGTTTTATTGCAAAAAATGTACATAATTTTGCCTGGTTTTGCGGTTTAAATTATCTTATTCTTCAGAAATATCATAACCATCATATTTTGACCAATGTACTGGTCACACCGGATAATGCTTACGGATGGCGCCATGTTCCCGAATATGTGGAAAAAACTGTCCGCTTCTATGGAAAACATGTGGGTCCTTATCAGTATCCCAAGGCTTCGGTGGTAGACGGGGCCCTAAAGGCGGGCGGCGGCATGGAATATCCCATGATTACCATCATCTCTATCCCCAATTGGGAGTGGACCAATATGCTGGAGGATGTGGTTATGCATGAAGTAGGACACAACTGGTTTATGGGCATGCTGGGTTCCAATGAGCGGGCTTCCACCTTTCTCGATGAAGGGATGAACAGCTTTCTGGAATACAAGTACATGAATTACTATCACGGTTTTTACAACTTCACCGATTTTAAAAAATTGTTCCATGGCCATGATCTATTCCATGATATCGGAGAGTGGCAAATACTGAATATTATGTATGGCAGCAAAGTAAGCAGTCGCACCGATCAACCCCTGAATTTAACAGCCGGGGCCTATACAAGTAGTAATTACAGCGCCATAAATTACCAAAAGGGGGTAACCATGCTATTGGCTCTGGAATGGTATTTGGGTGAAGATACATTCTGGAAGGGTATGCATACCTACTTCAAACGCTGGAACGGCCATCATCCCTACATTGGTGATTTTTTCCAAACCATGAGCGATGTTTCCGATAAAGATCTATCCTGGTTTGTGAACGACTGGTATAACAGTACGAAATATAATGATTTTGAAATTGAAAAGGTACGTACTAAAAAGGTTCAAGACGGTTTTATCACCCGTGTCTATATTGAAAATGAGGGAACGATGAAGGATATGCCGGCCCCGGTCTACCTTGAGACAAATACAGGGGATACCCTGGTTAAACGCTGGGCGGCCGATCCGGCCAAACCGGTTGTATTCACCCACGAGGCTGCGGCCGAACACATCGAAGTCAACCTGAAGCGCTCTGTTTTTGAAACCAACTATCTTAACGATTCAAATGGTTTTCCGGATATTCGATTTCACCTCCTTCCGCAACTCTCCAGCTTCACTGCCTACGACATCACGTTCTTTCCCTATTACTGGTTCGAACCCTTCAAGGACAAACACCGTATCGGTCTTAACTACTGGTCCGGTAATCCCATCCTTCAACAATGGTTTGCCCGTGGCTCTGCTTATTATTCCTCTGGCAGCCAAACCATCGGTTACAGTCTGGCCCTTACCAATCGCTATCACTTTGCCTTTTGCAACTACAGTGATATGACCGCAGAAATTCATGATAAAAGCGGATTGAAACGCATCTCTTTCAGTACCGTTAACCAATTTTTAAAGAGAGATGATGATCATCGATCCACCAAGCTAACAGTAGGTGGAGACCTAACGAAACTCTACGATTTGGAGTACAGTGACCCGCACATTTTTCAAGAGGGGGAATATGCCTCCCTGTTTTTATCAATCGATCACGCTCATTCCGGTTTTTTAAAGCGCTGGACCACTTCCGCTTCCTTGGAAAAAGGAATCAAGGTTGGAAACTTCGATCAGGGCGATTATTTTAAACTGTCTCTGGAAAGTACATTTTCCCGGGTCTTGTCCGAATTTACCTATGTTAAGCTGCATGGGTTTGCTGCAAGTATCTGGGGCCGGCGGATTCCTTCCCAGGAAGCCTTGTTTGCCGCCGGTTTTGTAGACCCTAAACATAAAAAATTTACTTTAGCCCGTAACGGCCGGTGGGCTTTGTTACATCATTTTTCTTTCGGCCGGGGTATGCATATGTTCGGCTATACGGATTATAAGAATCCCTTTTTCAAAGGACAAAGCGGTGCCTCCGTGAGTCTGGATTTGAAAATTGCAAAATATATGCCTACTCTCTATCTAAGCGCGGCCGGTCTGGCTTCCAGGCCGCAGGATGTCGATCGGATGGGTTATTTTGCCGAAACAGGATTTAAACTCAATCTGGGGTTTTTCAAAGCCGTCTTTCCCGTTTATATTACGGATCCGGCACCCGGAGAAAAGCACCTCTCGTTTCGCTTTGTGATTCAAATGCACAGCTCAATAAGAATTAGTTTCTGATCCTGTCTTATTTATGTCAATTAAATACGGAGTGGTTATGAAAAAGATAATCTTTGCTTTCCTGTTGTTAATTCTTTCCTTCGCCTGGTTAGGAGCCCAGGACACGTCATTCACGGGTATTATGAACAAGGCCCTGCGTATCTATCTGGATTGTCCTTCCTGTGACATGGATTATATCCGTACCGAAATCCCCTTTGTTAACTATGTCCGGGATCGCAAGGAGGCTCAGGTACATATTTTAATTACTTCGCAGCAAACCGGAAGCGGAGGCAAAGAGTATACCGTGGTATTTATCGGCAAAGAAAATTTCAGAGGACAAAACGACACGTTAAGAACAACAACTAATAAAATCACCACCAACGACGAAATACGAAAAAAGATTACGCAGGAAATAAAATTAGGATTGGTGCACTATGTGGCCAAAACCCCTTTAGCGGAGAAGTTGAAAATCAATTTTACACTTCCCAGAAAAGAAGTGGGAAAGGTTAAAGATCCCTGGAACAATTGGGTATTCAGTTTACAACTGAGCAGTTATGCCAGTGGTGAAAAATCGAGTAATCAAATTTATCTAAACGGATCTTTTTCGGCCAGCAAAGTGACGAAGGACTGGAAGTTCCGGATCTCATCCAGTGCCAGCTATTCGGAGAATAATTTTAAGATTGCGGATGTAACGATTTCCAGCTACTCCCGCAGCCACGGGTTTTACAGCCAGATCGTAAAAAGTCTGACCAATCATTGGTCTGCCGCTCTGAACGGCTCCGTTAACTCCTCCAGTTATCTCAACATAGATCGCCTTATCCTATTCGAGCCCGCAGTGGAATACAACATCTTTCCCTATAGCGAATCGACTCATAAACAGCTCACTATCCAGTACAGCCTGGCTGATGTCTATTACGATTATATGGAAAAGACGATCTATAACAAAACCAAAGAAAATCTGTTTCGCCAAAGTTTGAACATCTCGTTAATTCTTTACCAGCCCTGGGGATCCACCTCCACAACTCTCTCCGGGTCACAATTTTTACACGACCTGAGCAAGAATAACATCAATCTCTTCAACCGCCTCTCGCTGAAATTGTTTAAAGGTTTTTCTTTTACAATAACGGGAAGCGTCTCTGCCATTCATGATCAGCTTTCTTTACCCCGATCGGGGGCAACCCAGGAAGAAGTATTGTTACGACGTAAAGAGCTCTCGACCACCTATTCCTATTTTATTTCCATGGGAATCCGTTACACGTTCGGATCCATATACAATAATATTGTGAATCCCCGATTCCGTGGCGGTTCGAGCAATTATACTTTCTATTTTTAAAACGGCAGGAAAGATCAATTGAGTAACGGTAAGAAGCCGGGAACGCTTTCAAAGGTTCTGTTTAATTATACCCTTTTTGCCATAGCCATGGCCTATCTGGAAACCACCGTGGTCATCTATTTACGGCGGCTTTACTATCCCGGGGGATTCCAATTCCCCATGATTGCCATCCCCCCGCATATGGCCCTCATCGAAATCGGACGCGAGGCAGCCACTCTGATTATGCTCTGGTTTGCCGCTCGTCTTTCGGGCCGACCGTTTAAAGAGCGCTTTACTCTCTTCGTGTTTACCTTCGCAGTCTGGGATATCTTTTATTATGTGTGGCTAAAGGTCTTGATTCACTGGCCGGCGAGCTGGCTTGACTGGGATATTTTATTCCTGATTCCCCTGCCCTGGATCGCTCCCTGGTTAGCCCCGGCACTCATTTCCTGCGCTTTTATATTTGCTGCTGTCTTCATATTACGCTTTCCCGAGCGCTTTTCGGATAAAATATTTAATATATATGGTTGGCTTGCGGAATTCGTTGCAGCGGGGCTGATTCTTATCTCTTTCTTTTGGCAGACCGGTTCCGTACTCAGAGGCGGGGTTCCCGGTTACTATCCCTGGTGGTTGCTTCTAATCGGGCTCATCATTGGTTTGGCCAATTTCTTTATTTTTTTCTTCGGCAAGAAAGGATCGGGGTAAAACGTTAATGACCGGCTATTTTTGCAATTCATCCAGTTTTTTTTGATAAGCCTGCCATTGCTGCATCAGTTGCGGTTCGGGCCGCTTTCGTTTTTGTGCCCCTTGTATCAAAATCTGCAGCTTTCGAACGGCTTCTTCAAGAAGCCATAGTCTCCATTCATCGGGCAGGGTCGGATCATAGGCATGTTTGTCCATGGCCTTCAAGCGATAGCGATCCATCCCCCAGTATTGACGAGACAACTGGTCTTCGTGTCCTCCATATTTGATTATTCCAATCCTGTTATCCAAACCGATTTCATACTTGCGGGCAATACGCAGCCACAGATCGTAATCTTCACACACCGGGAATTCTTCGTCAAACAAACCGACCTCATCCAGGAGTGCTTTCTCGATCACCACAGCCGAAGGGGAAACAATGCATAAAGGCAGCGATTCCCTGAAGATCCAGCCTCCCACCTTTCGATGTTTCTTTTTGGGATTTACCCGTTGCCCCTTACGGATCCACATTTCATCCGTCTGAAAGATTCTGTATTCGGGATGAAGAAGGTGAAAATCTTCGGCCATTTTTAACTTGTCCGCAAACCATTGGTCGTCGCTATCCAGAAAAGCCAACCAATTTCCTTCGGCCGCTTTAATACCTGCATTGCGTGCCGCCGAAACTCCCAGATGTGCTTGTCTGATAATTTTAATTTCGGATTTGTAATCATTCAGTATATGGGGCGTCTCATTGTCGGAACCGTCATCTACAACAATAATTTCATCGGCCGGCCGGGTCTGACCGAGTACCGAGTCAAGTGCCCGGCGAATGGTCCGGACACGATTATAAACCGGAATGATGACGGATATTCTCATCGGTCTAAGAATAGTATTCGTTTAGTCGGTTAAGGCGTTTAATGAGATAGGAGGCCAGTTGGGAAGCCAGCTTGCGGTAATTTTTCATAAAATCTTCTCTGGCCATATGATCGGCATGGTCCGAGACAATTTTTATGGAATTAAAGGGAATGCCCCGGGTCCGAGCAGCTGCAGCTAAAGAGAAGGCTTCCATGTCCACCAGGTTTCCTTTATCTTCTTTCAGTAATTCATCCCTTGAGCTGCTGTCGCTTAGAGCCTCGTGAACTGTTAACAACCGCACCCTTTGCAAATCGCGAAATATTTCATGAATCGAAAGTCGGATGATTTTTTCTCTCTCCATATCGCTGATTTGTTCAACGGCATAGATTTCATGTATCGGCCATTGAGCACCCAAACTCCCGGCCAGACCGATATTCAGAATATACCCCGGCCGGTATTTTTGCAGATATTTACCGAACGTCTGTTCAACATTATGCGCCCCCACCCCGGTAAGGAAAAAATGCATCTCATTACTGAAGTAGAGTATCCCCTGGCCAAAAGGCTCCCTGCCAGCGGCACTAAAGTACTTTATCAGGGGAAGGAGTTCACCCTTTAAAGCAGCTACGATTGTAATCATGCTAAAAGTTAGAAGGTTGCTGTTTCAGAATCAAGTTGGTTATTGCGGTTATTTTCAGCCGGGAACAATTTTTTGCAAGGCTTCACTAATTTTTTTGATTTCCATACGCAATACGGCATAATTGACGGATGGATTGGCCAGGACGACCAAAAATTCCGTCCGTTTGGGAATTTGAGTCAGTGCCAATCGCCCGTTTTTGAATTCCATAATTAATTCCCTGGGCTGAGAAAGATGTAAAAGGGCTCCGGTTTTTTGCCCCACATCAACAAAATGAATCAAATCATCGGTGATTTCTCCCATTTTATAGTGACCTTTATATTCATCCTGCATGACCACGGCTACCGGATGCCCATCCAATCCTATGACCGCGCTGAAAATAATCCCTTTCATACGGGACAATTTTTGCAGAGTTTTAATCACATTATGGGCATTGGAAGCCTTCTTTTCCTGAGCGGCTCTTTGTTCGTCCGCCCGGCGTAAACCTTCCATTAACAAACCCTGCCAGCCCTTGATGATGGTCTCCTTAGGGGCTTTCACCGATCGTTCCACACTGAAGGTCCCCCCCTCCCAGGATAACACTTTATAGAGCGCTTCTTCTCCTTCAAGGTCACCGACCCGGCAATGGGTTATATTGCCGTCCTCAAAATAAACCACACCCTGCTCGCGATCCTTACTTACGTGCAGGGCGTTGGTCAGACGTCCCAGGCAATTCATTTGAATCAAATCGCTCAGTTGAAAATCGGAGACCCGGCCTTCGAACCCTTTACGGTCCTCAACCCCATCCAGGATAAGCTTACGCAATTCCTGGATTTCGAACGGTTTCTCAATATATTTAAAACAGCCCCGCTCGTTGGCTTCCGACTGGACTTCGGAAGATCCGTAGGCGGTCATAATAATGACCTTAGTCTGGGGATAATACTCACGGATTTTAAGCAATAAATCCAGACCTGAAATTTCCGGCATGCGTATATCGGAAACTACCAGGTCAACCGGCATCTGAGAAAGAATATCCAAAGCTTCCCGGCCATTATTCACGGTGAGTAAGTCATAGCGATCCTTATCTTTGGACAGATGTTTGGCCATAATCCAGGTTAAGTCTTCTTCATCGTCAACGATCAAGACACGTTTTGATGCCATTACACAATTTTCCCGTTATTCGATGTACCAGAGTCTGATATTTTTAAACAAATGCAATCCGCGGAAATCGACGTTTTTTATATGCCGATTCACAATCCTTAATTCTCTTTTTGTAAATAATACGGTCACGGGCCTATCCTCTATAATCAGTTTCTGTGCTTCCAGGCAAATTTCCCTGCGTAATCCCCGATTGGTGGAAGCATTGACTTCATCCAATAATTTATCTACCTGCGGATTTATATAGTGCATCACATTGTTTCCGTTGGCAATACTTGAAGAGTGAAATAATTCCATAATCGTCGTGGCCTGATTGCTGCCCCAACTCAGAATCGCTCCATCGAACTGCCCTTTCTTCAAACGCTTCAATAGCTTATCCCAGGGCAATACCGTCGTTCTGACTTTAACACCCACCTGTTGATAATAATTACGAATGTTATTCATTATTTGCTGACGTAATGCATTTTCCTTATTGGTCAACAACTCCAGATCCAGCGTCCTATCACCCTTCACCAACCCGTCCTGATCCTCCTTTTCCTTCCATCCATCTTCGGCCAAAAGTTGCTTTGCCTTGAGGGGATCATAAGGTAAAGGTCGCTCATTTAAGTAGGCCCAGTAATCCGGTGGCGCCGGCGTATCGTGTACCAAACCGTAACCCGACAGAAGACCATCCACCAGAGTTTGACGGTCTATGGCATAGGTCAGGGCCAGGCGTACCTTTTTAGATTTCAGAATAGGGTGTTGCAGGTTCCAGGCAATGAATTCAAATCCGGATTCCAATCTGGGTATAATTCGATACCCATTGAATTTGGAGGCCCGATTACTATAGGATACCGGTAAGGAGGGAATTACATCAATTTGACCGGTCTCTCCTTTGGCAATAATCTTATTAAAGCTATCATAATAGCGGATAATCAAACTATCCAAATATACTGTTTCAGGATAGTAGGGATTACGTAGCAGAATGAGCTCTTTTTCATTCCTATCCTTAAGGACATAGGGTCCGCAGCCGATAAAGTCTCGATTAAAACGATCCGAAACCGTTTGCAGAGATAAACCGTCACGCATCAACCGACTGTTTAAAATGGCAAAACGGGTCCATCTTTCCGGCTCGGCTATGTCACGATTAAAAACAAAGCGAAGCGTCAATGAATCGATCACCTGCAAAGAATCCACATAAGTGAGCTTATAGGCGGGTTGCAATGCATCCCGATTGAATTCGAGAAATTGGTATGTTGCCAGCACATCTTTAGCCTTTACCGGCTGGCCGTCATTCCATGTAAACTTCGGATCCAGATAATAGGTAAGACTCTTCTTCCGGGCATCATACTTCCAGGCTCTGGCAATCTGCGGGACAGGATCACCATTATCGGCAAAAGACGTTAAACCGGGATTAAGGATGGTTTGGCTAATTTCCTGACTAAAATATTCTTGGATGGTAAAAGGGAAGAGATTATCCGCCGATCCGAGAAGAGCAATCCGTACCGTACCCCCTTTTTTCACCGGTGAAGTTCCGCTTTCCTGCTTTTTACGGCAATACAAAAGAGATAAGACCAGCAGGATTAAAATACCGGCACCCAAAATTTTTACTTTCATCTTACATCTCAATTCCAGAGTAAAAACATGATTAAAAAGAACGGCGATACAAACATTACACTGTCAAACCGATCTAATATTCCGCCGTGACCCGGTATAATGCGGGAGGAATCCTTTATTCCCGCATCCCGTTTAAACCAGGATTCCACCAGATCGCCTAACTGGCCAAAAATACCGATAATTCCTGCCGAGACAAGGGCAATATGCAAAGATATGGGAATGAATTGCATTCGATACACGATTAAAAAAATCACAGATGCCCCAACCACTCCGGCCACAGCGCCTTCTATACTTTTTTTGGGAGAAACACGGACAAACAGGCGGTGCCTTCCGATCAGGCTGCCTACAAAATAGGCCATGGTATCGCAAGTCCAGATGGCCACAAAAACGGTTAAAATGAACAGAGCCGCTTGATTATCCGAAAAAACATTGGACAGATAAAGGCGCAGATATATCAAGGTTCCCAAGAAACCAACGGGATAAATCAACCCGTAAAACGTTCCGGCAATATTCAGATTGGAAGAGCCGTTATTCCGGTACATTTCCGAAGCAAATATATAGAGGAACACCAGCATTATCAATATCTTGAGCCATTGCTGCTGATAATTCATAACTATGGCGAGAAGAAGAATGGTAAGGAACATTCCCGGAATCATCTGCGGTCGAACCGATTTGGCGTTTAATATTTTATAAATTTCCCATTGACCGAGCAAGGCTACCAATCCGAAAAATATTCCGAAATAGAGTCCCCCTTTAAAAATAATGAAGACCAACAGAGGAATGCCGACCAGGGCCACAGCAATGCGCGCAAACAGTTCTTTCATTTCGTTTCCTTAATTGTAAGCAGGCAGGAAGTTAGTCAGAAATCGGAAAGGATGCAAAAGGGAGTTAAATTTTCAGGGTTTGTTTGGTCAATTGTAACTGTTCCACATAGACTTGTTGAAAATTTTCCTGTGCAGCCAGCTCTTTAAAACGGATTTTAGAAAACATTCGGCCGGCTTTCTGCAGGGTTTTTTTATTAAACAGAGCCATACGCGCCCCTTCGAGAGCTGCATTTCCCAGAGAGCGAACGGCGGGCAAATTCGGAATAATGCCCAGATTGCGTAAGGCATCAGGACGAATGTAATTACCGAATCCCCCCGCAATTTGAACCTCACCAAGATTGTCCGGGGAACAACCCGCAATTTCACAAAGAAGCAACCAGGTGGTAGCAATGGCAGCTCTCGCTAATTGAAACTGGCGGATATCTTTTTGGCTCAGGTAGATTCCACTGTCGTGCCCGGACCGTTTTTCTAAAAGATAAATACGTAAGCTGCCATCCTCCTTGTAAGCGAGGCGCTTCTTCAAGAATTCCCGAACTGCGGTATCCGGAATCGTTTCCGGATCGGCAATTCTGCCGTCGGTAGCGATGATGGCGGATTGTACAAAAGCGTCGATTATATGAATTAAACCACTTCCGCATAAGCCCCTGGCAGGCTGATCGTCTATTGTTTGCAACTGCAGAATGCCATCCGTAAAATCCACATCGGCAATTGCCCCAGCCTCGGCCCGCATGCCACATTCGATGGTCATTCCTTCCAGGGCAGGACCTGCCGGGGCCGATGCCGCCAGAATCCGGCCGCCATACTGCAAAACTACTTCACAATTGGTGCCGATATCCAGTAAAAGCCGCCTGGCCGATTCATCAGAATCCGAATTAGCCACCAACAAATCGGCAATCGTATCTCCTCCTACAAAACCACCGATATTGGGCAAAAGAGAGACCATCGCTTCCGGATTCATTTTGAGCATGAGTGATGAAGCATTGAATTTTTGCATCTTTTTAAAAACGGGAGCAAACGGAATCTGAGCGATGGAAGAGGGATCCACTCCGGCAAAAATATGGTTCATTACGGTATTTCCGGCCAATACAGCCGAATAGACATGCTTAGGGTTAATGTTGTTTTTCTTCAATAAACGATGAACGAGGCGGTTTAGCGCCGCAACCACCTTCCTTCTTAAAACCGATAATTGATTTATATCCTGGGTAATTAATGCGACCCTCGAAATAAGATCATCCCCCATCTGGCTTTGTGGATTGGTGTCCGCCTCGATGCCAAGAGTAGCTCCGTTATGCAGATCAATTAGTGCAATCGCCAGGGTGGTTGTGCCCAGATCAATAGCCAGACCGTACATTTTTTTCTGCTGCCGGTCTGCTTCCACATGAATAATTAAATCATCATATAAGGTAACACATATCCCGTCCTTAGACTTCCGGGATAAGGACATTGTCCCCGCTTGTTTCAGTGCCCCTAATGTAAAGCGGGCCTTCTCATCAAGGGCGGTCAGTATCTGCTCCTCCAAACTTAACGGGTAGGTAAGCGTTGCTTCCGGAGAAGAAACCGATACTTTTCGAATCGCCGGATCCAGTTTCTCCTGTATCCGGATCGAATCGGTCATGGCCACTAAAGAGCGTAAGCGGGATGCTTCCGGGATTTCAATGATTGCCTCGCCGTTGATGCTGCTCTGGCAGGCCAGGCGGATGCCCTGCTCTAGTTCTTCCCGACGGAGAACCAGTCGTTCCTGCCGAGTCGGTTCGGGTGAACCCTTCCTGAACCGTACCCGGCACTTTCCGCATGAACCGAATCCGGCACAGGGATACCAAATATCGATATGTAATTCTTCAAAAATCCGGCGGAGAGGGGTATGTGAGGGAAACGAGTCGCGTTTTTGATCGGGGAGGACGAGCAGAGTATGTTTCATTAGCATTTCGTTTTCAGTTCATTCTTGAATCCAGAATTTGCCTAATTTTACGAGCTAATTCAACTAAATTAAAGGGTTTCTGGATAAAATCCAGACCCGGGGTTAATTCCCCTTTACGCACAATGGTGTCATCCGTATATCCCGACATAAACAATACCTTAATATGGGGACGTATGGGTAATAATTTTTTTATGAAGGCATAACCATCCATACCGGGCATAACGATATCCGTTAGAACCAGATGAATCGGATCCTGGCTAAGCATGGCCAATTGAAGGGCTTCTTCGCCATCTCCGGCCTCAAGGATTGTATATCCATAAATATCCATACTCTCCCGAATAACCTGACGGACATTTTCCGCATCTTCCACAATCAAAATGGTCTCATCGCCCCGGATACTTTTCCTGTCCAGAGATTTTTTCACATCCACATCGAACTCGATCACATCATCGACTCTGGGGAAATAGAGGAAAAAAGTGGTTCCCTTTCCCGGCTTACTCACAACATCGATGTATCCGTTGCTCTGTTTAATGATACCATACACCGTGGCTAAGCCGAGGCCGGTGTTCAAAGCCTTGTCTTTCGTGGTATAAAACGGTTCGAAGATATGTTCCAGTTTTTCTTTTTCGATCCCATTCCCGGTATCCCTGATTTCCAAACGAACGTATTTCCCGGTTTTCGCCCCGGGATGGGCCGCAGTATATTTTTTGGTAAGCACTGTATTCGCGGTTGAAATGGTTAAGATCCCTCCATCGGGCATGGCATCGCGGGCATTGATGACCAGATTAATCAGGATTTGTTCCACTTTTACAGGGTCGACTTTGACCTGGCCCAGTTCAGACGCCAGACGTTTCTTCACTTCTATATGTTCGCCGATTAAACGCTCGATCATTTGAATCATATGTTCGATGATATCATTCATCAATATGACTTTGGGCTGCAGGATTTGTTTACGGCTGAACGCGAGCAGTTGTCCGGTCAGATCGGCCGCTTTCTGTCCGGCCTGGCGTATCGATGAAATATGCTTGTATAAGGGATTGCCGGCCTTAATCTGGCTACCAATCAGATCGCTGTAACCGTTGATGACGGTTAATAAATTATTGAAATCATGAGCAATTCCCCCGGCCAGCATACCGATAGCTTCCATCTTTTGCGATTGCAATAATTGTTTTTCCAGTATTTTTTGTTCGGTGAGATCAAGCTGAATCCCCCACATCCAGCACAGGAACCCTTCCTCGATCTGGCCGAAATAAGAGTTCCGCAAATTAATCAAATTCCCGTTGATATCGGTTTCTTCATTATCCAGAATTTCAATCTTATAATCATTCTGAATCATCTTTAACAAGCGTTCAATGGTTTGCTGTTCATTAATGCTTACCCTGGAAATTTTACGGCCGATTAGTTCCTCTCTGGAATCTGCGCCGTACATTCTGGCAAACGCATTATTGCAGTCGCTGATATACCCCGTATTAAAAATCATTCTGGCAATTTCAATCGGTTCCTGCTCAATCATAATGGGCTGTTCGAATTCCATGCGCCAGATTCCGACCAGGCTGTTGTGGAAAAGACTCTCATATTGAAGATTTTTTTCTTTGAGCTCGCGTTGCGTACGAATTCGTTCACTGACATCCCGAATGATGGCCTGTAGATAATAAGTACCGTTAATCTGGATACGGTTTAAACTCACTTCTGCATCGAAGAGATTGCCATCGAAGCGTTTATGCTCCCATTGAAACAACTGGGGTTTACCCTGAAGTGCTTCACCTATATAAAAAAGAATACGATGATCCGATTTCTCTCCGGAGGGTTGAAATTTGGGCGAGAAAGCTACAAAATCCTTATTGATGATCTCCTCTTTGTCACAGTGGAAAAGATCAAGCGTACGTGAATTGCATTCTGCAATACGATCTTCATCAAGGATTAATATGGCATCATGCGCCATCTGAAAAAGCGCACGAAATTTCTCTTCATTCTCTTTGGCTCTATTCTGTGCTTCTCTGGTCTTTTCGAGGAGTTGCTCGTAGTATTTAATCTTTTGTTCTAAACGGACGATATCTTTTTCCGTCATGTTTTTTGACGGCTGCCGTTTTTTTACCATTATACCTTCCTTGTAAAATGGATTAAAAAATCCTACGTCTGTTTTCCTTGTTAAAAAAATTGTCGGATGAAATAAAACCGATCTCGGCAGATTAAATTTTTTGTAATTGCCTCTTTGCCGTATTAAAACACAATGTTATATTGTCACTGTTTTCATTGATCTGAATCTGGTCTGATAATTAGCACGCAATATTAAAATGCTCGGCAGAATATGAAAAAAAATAAATACTTTTTTTCGAAGCTTTTATAGTAAAACAACGGTGGGATCTTCAAAAACGACCAATTGTTAATCCATATCATCCCAATTCATGTCGTCAAAGTCATCGTAATCATCATAATCATCCATTTCATTCTTTTGGATTTGAAGATCAATCTGCTGGCGCACAATACTCATTATAGAAAAAAGCTTATCGGTGGGTAATCCGCTGAAATCACGGTTGTCCAGTTCTTTACGCAGACGTGTATAAAGTGCACCCAGATATCTGAGTCGCGGTACATAGGCCAAATCGTGCATTTCGTTAATCAGATCGATTTCAGCGATCTTCATCTCTTCAATCTGATCCATCAGGGTAACTACCCACTCTCGCAAGGTTTCCATGGAAACATCAATTTCTTTGGAAATGCGGTCTAAAGATTTACCTTCTTTAACGCGTAATTCTAAAAACTGCCTCTGTTTGTCGTTCAACAACATAGATTCTCCAAAATTTAATTTAACAAAATATAAAGGTTGGCTTTTTAGAGGGCAAATAAAAAATCGGATTCACGACCTGTTCACTTCGATATAATTTCCAGGGCCCAGTTGTAAATAATGGTAACCTGCTCTTCAACCGTCAATCCGGATGTATCCAGTTCCCTGGCATCTTCGGCTTTCAATAAGGGGGATTGTTCTCGTTTGGAATCCAGGCGATCCCTTTGGGCTATCTCTTCCTTTATCTCATCTATGGAAACGGACAGGCCGCGAGACTGCAATTCTTTTAAGCGCCGTTGCGCCCGCTGATCCAAAGAAGCGACCATAAAGACCTTCAGTTCGGCGTCGGGCAGTACTACCGTACCGATATCCCGGCCATCCATAACCACACCCTTGTGTTCAGCTAATTTCCTTTGCTCCCGAACCATCACTTTACGGACGACGGGATATGAAGATACCACACTAATCACACGATTAATTTGAGGATCCCTCAACAATTCGGTCACATCTTCCTCATCCACAAAGGTACGCTGTTCACCTTCTTTAAAAAAAATACGGATGGGGTGTTGCTCCACACATACGCTCACTGCCGGTTCATCGTTGATATCGATTGCATGGCGGAGTAGATATAAAGTTGCCGCCCGATACATGGCTCCGGTATCGATATAGATATAACCTAATCTTTTGGCCAACAGGCGAGCGGTTGTGCTTTTCCCCGATGCAGCCGGACCATCAATGGCAATATTTATTTTACCGGCCATTATTCTTTCATCCGTGAACCTTGTTCTTCGGCCAGAAAAAGCCAGCCGACTATCTTGCCCGGTTCGATTTCATTCGATTCCATCCAATATTCACGATCCCTGTCGTATTGTGAACTGGTATCATCCAGGGGGATAGCCTCAATCTCTTCTTTGATTTTTTTCAGTCGCTGTTGCCAGATTTTAAAATTACTCTGGCGCAGATCGATCCAGCCCTCATTGGCCCATTTATTGATATTTTCTTCTGTGATTTCTATTTCATTCTGGCCGCGATAAGCGGGAATCTTCATTTCCGGGCCACGGATCAGACTCTTTCCGTCACTTAAAAGAATCGGAATGCCGATGGAGATAATCTCGGATCGCAGGGCAGCATCGGTTTTGATCTGTTCCTGAGCACAACTGGCTATGAAAGCAGGACTATGATTAATCACTTCATCCATGGTAAATTTGCAACGCTTTAATAAATAAGCCTCATACAATAATTTACTGAGACGGGGCGGTCCCAATAATTCAAAAGCAATGCTATCGGATTTGTGCTCGGCCTGTAGACGGCGCATTTTTTGCAAGGCGCTGTGCCGCAGGTAGCCCGCCCGGTAGGTAGGTCCCATGGTGGCATTGTCCAGAGCGTTGATAATATCGTGCCCCGTATTCCCGCCGAGAATTTCCCAGACGACATTATTGGCGATCTCTTCCGGAGTGACGAACTCCATCTGGCCGCGGGAAGTAATCGCCGTAAATTCTTCGTAACTGAAAATACCGTTTTCACCCGTATCGATGTAAACCTTTTTCAAAGTATCTTTTAAATCCTTCCAGGGCCCATTTTCCATGGTACGCCGTAACGTGCCTTTTAATTTAAAAGCCTGTTCCGGTTTACAGTCATAGAGTTCAACCGGTTTGCCGCGGCGTTTTAATTCCCCATATTCGATCTTTTTCCAGGCAATGGCTGCCGTGGGTTTTATCTCTTTGGTGATGGGAGCATCCGGAGTCCGGGCCATTAACCACAGAAGCAGGGTATGCGACCCGGCCAGGGCCGATTTGGATAGCAACATGCGGGAAGGCTTTTCTTCACTATGGGTATAGGGAATATTCAATCCCATCCCGCCCGTGCCACTGGTTCCGATTTTGACATAAACTTTTGTTTTGGCCTTTTTCATACCCTGGTAAAGAATCTGTATATGACGAATCAACTGAGGTGTATATTGGGTCAATAACAAACGCTCGATCGAAGAGATAGCTTCCTTACTGACTTTCCCTTCTCTAAAGTGATCCAGATTTTTTCGTACTTCCAGCGAACTGGTAAATATATCCTGATAAGCCAGGGCCGTGGCAGAGTTTACACAATCCACAATCACATCGGGCCGGTGACGGGTAACTACCTGATACAGGAACGAACCGTCCAGGATGGACTGGTTCAGATCGTCCAATACATCATTAATGAGCAGAGAACGATTTTTGGGGTCGTTCACGATTTCCTGCCGACCGAGGTCTTTTAGTGTATCTCTTACGAACATGTTGCCCCATTCGGCAGTCAGTTTGATCCGGGTCTTGGTTCGCAACATCTGTATGGCTTCTTCGGTTTGCCACTTTTCGAGTGAAAGTATAACCAATTCCGACGGTTCTTCCTGAATGAGGCGTTTGCATACAGCCATACCCACCAGGCCCCATCCGCCGAGAACCAAAACTTTACTGCCTTTAATGTTCATATTTCACCTCTTTCTTTAAGCGGCTGATCTCTTCCGCGGTTAAATAGCGCCATTGACCGGGATGAAGATTACGCACGGTCAAGCCGGCAAAAGAAATACGATCCAACTCCAGAACTTCGTATTTGAATAATTCGAACATCCTGCGGATCTGACGATTTCTTCCTTCGTGAATCTCGACCTGTAAATAGCTGCCGTTGTCAATGACCCGCAGTTCATTTACCTTACAGGGCCTGGTAAGGCGACCGTCCAGTTCCACTCCGTTTCGTAATTTATGTAAATCTATGGGACGGATAACCCGATCGAGCAATACCCGGTAGATTTTTTCCACTTCATGGCTGGGATGTAAAAGATGGTTGGTCAGCTCCCCGTCATTGGTAAGTAAGAGGACACCGGTCGTCTGATAATCCAGACGGCCAACCGGATAAATACGTTCCGGAAGGGTGACGATATCCATGACGGTTTTACGACGAAATTCATCACTTGCCGTGGTAACCACACCACGCGGTTTGTTCAGCAACACATAGGTGTATTTTTCTTTTAAAGAAATTAGCTGCCCTTTAAAGGTCACCACATCCTGATGTTCATCAATCACCACGCCGACCTGATCAACCTTCTCACCATTGACTGTTACAAATCCGGCCAGAATCAAATCATCACATTTGCGCCGGGAAGCAATCCCGGCATGAGCCAGAAATTTATTCAGACGCATCATAATGAATCGGACTCCTCAGAAGGTGATTTTCGGGAGGCGGCATCGGTTTTTGGGGAATCGGTCGAAGAGGGCCCGGCATCCGAATCATTCCCTTGTTCGGGAAGCATGCTGCTCAGCCCTAACTCTTCGGGTAACATCTGTTCCAGAGCAACCTGATCCAGATTTTCCAGAAAATGGTCGTCGCTTTTCAGTAATTCATCGATCTCTTTTAATTTGGGTAAATCTTTTAAATGCTTCAGTCCAAAATATTCCAGAAAAAATTTTGTCGTGTTGTAAATCAAGGGATTCCCCGGCGCTTTTTTCCGTCCGCTAACCGTAATCAAATTCCTTTCGATCAGGGTATGAAAGACCGAATCCACGCTCACCCCACGGATTTCTTCCACTTCCTGTTTCGTGATCGGTTGTTTGTAGGCAATGATAGCCAGAGTTTCGAGCGCTTTTTGGGTTAGCCGGCTGGCCTGGCGCGAACGATACAGCTTCTTCAGCCAGGATTCGTATCGGGGATGGGTAACAATCTGATAGCCACCGGCCACTTCCACGATTTGCAGGGCGGAACCGCTCTCCGTATAGCGAGAATTAATTTCTTCAATACTGTGCCGTATTTCCTTTTCGCCAACTTCTTCGATAATAGTTTTTATCTTTTGGGAAGAAAGCGGCATATCGCTGGCAAAAATCAAGGCTTCTATAATGGAGGTTATATTTTTCATATTAAGCTGCTATTTTACTTTTTATGCGGATATCTTCAAAAAGTTGCGACTGACGAACCGTCACATCCCCTTTTCGCACTAATTCCAGTAAAGCAATAAAGGTCACAATTAAAATAATTTTTTCTTTGATATCTTTCATTAAATCCTGAAACAGAATCATCTCGCGCTCTTTGAGAAGAGTCAAGATGTATTCGGTTTGCTGCTCGACCGTTATTTCAATTTTACGCACTTCATGATAGGTTACTTTGGGCATATTATCCAGAGCCCGTCGAAAAGCAACAATCAGATCGAACAAAGTCACCTGATCCAAATATTCTTCATTGCTTATCTCTTCTTCTCTTGGGATAAACTTAAAGTATTTACGGGGAAAAACGCGGCGCCGTTCATCTTCCAGCTCATCCAACTGTAAGGCCGCCTCTTTGAAGCGTTTATATTCAATGAGCCGTTCTACCAATTCCGTACGCGGATCCTCGGGCTCTTCCCCCGGAATCTCAAGACGGGGCAAAAGCATACGAGCTTTAATATGCATCAGAATGGCCACCATCTCGATGAAATCACCGGCCACATTTAAATCCAGCAATTTCATCACTTCGATATAATCCAGGAATTGCTCGGTAATGCGGGCAATGGGGATGTCATAAATATCCACTTCATTGCGCCGAATCAAAAAGAGCAGCAAATCGAAGGGACCTTCGAAGATATCCAGTTTTACTCTGTAGCGCATAGCTCTTCTTTACTTATAATGATTTTATCCCATTTGCATGGCTTCATGCACTTCTTCCATAGTCTTGTGAGCCATGGCATTCGCTTTTTTTATGCCGGCCTGCAAAATATCGTCAACTTCTTTGGGGTGTTGCTCATAATAATTTCGTTTTTCACGCATGGGAGCAAAGTAATCGGCGATTTTTTGAGCGCAATTTTGTTTACAGGCCACACAACCCAAAACACCGCTTTCGCAATCCTTCCTGATTTGGGGAACTTCCTGTGGATTGAATTTCTGATGATAGGTGAACACATTACAAACATCCGGATGACCGGGGTCATTACGACGTACCTTTTTAGGATCGGTAACCGCTGTCCGCACCTTTTTGGCAATTTCTTCTTCCGAATCCGAAAGTAGAATGAAATTATCATTGGACTTACCCATCTTCCGTCCGTCCAGACCGGGTAAACGGGAAAACGTTGTCAATTGCGTTTTGGGTTCGGGAAACACTTCTCCGTATGTTTGATTAAACTTGCGGGCAATTTCTCGGGTGATTTCCACATGAGGCGCCTGATCTTCGCCGACAGGCACGATATTAGCCTTGTAGATCAGAATATCGGCCGCCTGAAGAACAGGATAGCCTAAATGCCCGTATATCATGGTATCCGTGTGCAGATCCCGGACCTGCTCTTTTAAGGTCGGATTTCGTTCCAGCCGTTCTTTGGTAATCAGCATGGAAAAGATCAAGTGCAATTCGGCGTGTTCCTTAACCTGCGATTGAATAAAGATGGGATTTTCCGGATGGATGCCGGCACTCAGCCAATCGATGATCATTTGCGTTGTATTTTCCTTGACATCAAAAGCAGCAGCCGGATTGGTGGTAAGAGCATGCCAGTCCGCTACAAAAAAATAACTTTCATATTCATCCTGTAATTTGACCCAATTCTCAAGGGCTCCTGCATAATTACCGAGATGTAATCTACCGGAGGGACGCATCCCGCTTAAGATTCGTTTATATCCCATACTATTTCCTTATTTCATAAAAGTAAGCATGATCATTTGTAAGCTGCAAAAGGTATCCATCCTTTTCCATTTATCCGAGGAATTAATTTACAAAATCATCTGTTCACGGACAAACAAAGTTTGATGGTGATGAAAAAGATGGATAAAAACAAAGCCTGTTTTTTTAAAAAACAAGTCGCACAAATTGGGCGACAAAGAAGGTTACCAGAAAAGCCAACCCTAAGGGCATTACAGCACCGATAAGGGTCCAGCGCATGCTTCTGGTCTCCTTCCAGATTGTCAATATAGTAGTTGAGCAGGGATTATGCAGCAGGGCAAAAAGCATTAAATTAACCGCCGTCAGCAAAGTCCAGCCGGCATTATCTACTAACAGCGCTTTTAGCTGGGAAAGCTGGGTAATATCCAGCATGGTACTGGCATGGGAATAGATCATGAGGATGGTCGGTACTACAATCTCATTAGCCGGAATGGCCACGATATAGGCCAGCAGAATCGTACCGTCCAACCCGATGACATGACCGAGAGGATTCAGAAATCCCGAAATCAAATGCGCCAGGGTTTGCCCATTAACGGTTACATTGGCTAAAAGCCAGATAACGCCTCCGGCCGGTGCAGCCATGAAGATGGCCCGCCATAAAACAAAAAGAGTGCGGTCAATCAATGAAGTATACAGGATTCGCAGAATACTGGGTTTACGATAAGGAGGCAGTTCAAGGGTAAAGCTGCTTGCTTCACCCTTCAAAATGGTTCGGCTTAATGCCCAGGAAACGATCAGGGTAACAGCCACTCCGATCAGGACGACAAAGACCACCGATCCTGCCGCTGCAAGAGAGGCCAGAGTCGGAGGAAAGGCGGCGGCAACAAAAATCGTCGCCAGCATAATCAGGGTCGGAAACCGACCGTTACAGGGCACAAAATTATTGGTCAATATGGCAATGATGCGCTCTCGAGGAGATTCTATGATACGGGTGGCAATCACTCCCGCGGCATTGCACCCGAAGCCCATACTCATAGTTAAAGCCTGTTTACCATGAGCACCCGCTTTTCGGAACAACCAGTCCATATTAAAAGCGACCCGCGGCAGATATCCAAAATCCTCCAAAATAGTAAAGACCGGAAAAAAAATGGCCATGGGCGGCAGCATTACCGAAACAACCCAGGCCAACCCCTTGTAAACCCCATGGATCAGAAAGCCTGTAAGCCAGGAAGGACTGCCCAGTTGTTGCATGATCAGAGCCATTTGGGCTTCCAGCCAGAACAACCCGCGCGCTATCAATTCGGAGGGATAATTAGCCCCGACAATTGTAATCCAAAACGTCATTCCCAAAAGCAGGAGCATGATCGGCAATCCCCAAACGGGTGAAGTAAGAATCCTGTCCAGCTTCTGATCCAGATTATATTTTCTGTCGGAAAGAACTTTGACCGAATGATTGTAGATTTGTTCTGCGTTTTTATAGATATCTTCCACAACCATATCGCGGAAATTCGTATCCAGTCCGGAGCGGATGTGATGAATTTCCCGAATCAGATCCTTTCCCGATTTGTTCTCCATGTTAATGAACTTTCTCCTTGACTTGCACGTTGTCCAGTGCCGATGCTCCTGCTGTAAAATTCCATTCACCCCGTTCAAGTGCTTTTTGGACACGGATATCACCATCGAGGAGACGCATGGCTATCCAGCGGGCATTGGGCAAATCCGGGAAGATGCGTTTAATCTTCGGAATCAACTCATCGAGCGCTTCCTGTATTTTCCGATTTACCTTTAAGCGGTAAGGATGGGTAATAATTTCCCCGGCTATCACCTGGTCGGTAGTTTCGATAAGCTGCCCGATGCCGATTCCTTCACGGGCAACAGTGGGTATAACAGGAACCCCCAGATCCTTACTTAAACGCCTGTGATCGACGTCTATGCCCTTCCGTCTTGCTTCATCCACAAGATTTAAGGAAACCACCACCTTGTCGGTAATTTCTAAAATCTGCAAAACCAGATTCAGGTTACGTTCCAATACCGTGGCGTCAACTACCACTATCGTTGCATCCGGCTGACCGAAGAGTAAAAAATCACGGGCTACCTCCTCATCCACGGAAGCCGACAATAAAGAATAAGTACCCGGTAAATCGACAACCTTAAAGGTCTTTCCGTTCCAGGTAAAGCCTCCTTCCGCACGGACAACCGTTTTGCCCGGCCAGTTGCCGGTATGCTGTTTTAAACCGGTCAGTTGATTAAAGACCGTACTTTTCCCCGTATTGGGATTACCGGCCAGGGCAATCACATGATCCCATTTTCGCACCTCGATACCCAACTGTTCCAGATTCAGGGCACAATCTTCACAACCCGAACGGTGCTTCGTATAATTTTTCTTCATAGTCGAAAAGATACCTTTTTTCTGTTTCGTTTCATTTAGGAACAATACGTTTTAAGCGGCTACCCCATTGAAACGGTTTTGCCCGTCCCCGGGGACAAACCGTTGACGCATCGCTATAGGACATCAATTAATATAAATATACTTTGCCTGATCCTTGCGCAAAGCAATCTTTGCCCCCCGTACTTCATAAGCCGTGGGGTCCCCCCCGAACGAGCTGACCAGAACCTTTTTGACCGGTACACCGGGCGTAAAGCCTAAATCGAGCAGACGACGTCTGGCCAACCCTTGTAAACGCTCCGAAATGTAGATAATTCTTCCTTGTTCAGCCGGTTTTAAATCGTTCAGGGTGCGCTTGGGTGGTACTTCTTTCCGTTCGATGGGTTGCAACTGAATATTCATAGCGGTCAGGGCGTCCAGATACTGGCTTTTATCATTGTGTTCCACCTGCATACCCTGATCCGTGTTCTTTAAAATTTTCACCCGGTCATTTACACGAAACCCCCTATTAAAGATATCACGTGCCAAAGGCACCGGTTCATCTTCAATATGGGAAATACGTCCTTCCTGACCTTCCTGCCACTCGTTGAGGACTCTTCCCTCCCGAACCGAAACATGTCCATCTTCCGTGGGGATCGGATCGCCATGCGGATCGATTTTCGGAAAACCGAGATGGGCGTCCAGAGCGTTTAATTTTTCTCCGCGCAGTTCATGCTCCTTACGGTCGGCATGATCGTGTATCTTATCCAGAGGAAGATCGGTTTCTCTTTGCAGAAAAGTTTCCCAGATACGATGGGCCCGGACTATTTCGATCACCAGCTTGCGCCCGCTTTCCGTTAATTCCATGCCCTGCTCGCTAATTCGAATCAGACCCCGGGATTGCAAATCATTGATAATGTGGGTGAGATGAGTGCCATTCATGCCCAGGGAGCCCTTCATACCATCAAACAGGGCCGGATGACCGTGATCATTCTGATGGAAAATATATTTGAGCGCATCTTCCTGATAAACACGCTTCAATTTTCTTTCATGCTCCCGCTCTCGTGTCCAGTACCACCAGACGATAAACAGAATAAAAATGAGTAAAATTAGGTAATAGATCATTGCATACCCGATCTTTTTCTTTTTATAACACTACGACCGTTACCTTTTCGGCCACTTGCTTGGACAGGGCCAGATAATATTGTCCGTCCGATAATAAAAAACTTGATTTATCCGGCGCTTGTTCCCGTAATGTCCAGATGGAATTTTCTTTTAAAGCACGTTGCCGGTAATAATCCAGCATCTGAGCCTTGAGGGACAGGGTATTAATACGGAAGGCCTTGCCCACGGAAACCCTTGATAAGGGAATCGGTTTTTCTTCTTCATCCCAGGCCGGAATTTGCGAACCGTGGGGATCCTTCTGAGGGTATCCTAAAAATCGATCGATTAAGGTCATTAACTGGTCCGAGATAACATGTTCAAGACGTTCGGCTTCCTCATGCAGAGCCTGTTCATCCATTTTTAGCACCTGCTGTAAAAAGGTTTCGATCAAGCGATGCTTACGTACCAATTTTCTGGCCAGATGTTCCCCCCGGACAGAGAGTAGGGCTCCCACATCTTTTGAATATTCCAACAATCCCTGTTTTTTCAGTTGCTGAAACATCACCAATACCGTCGGGGGCTTTACCCGGCGCAGCAAAGATACATGCTGAATGGAAGCTTTCTGGCTATTTTGCTGCAAATACCAGATTAATTTTAAATAGTCTTCCTGACTGTGTGTCAATTTCATAAGGGATTATTGAATTAGTTTAACCTTATTATTTATTAGAAATATATAACTAAAATATAGGAATTGTTATTTCCCGGTGCAAATTTTTTAAGAAATAGTATAAAACAGAACGGATGTTGATTCATTTACCCGTAGAATAGAAAAAGCCTGTCGGAATATCCGCCAGGCTTCAGGGGAGGAATTATCGCAAATCAGGCGTTATGTCCGCGGAAATAACGCATAAATTGAACCCGTTCATACATAGCCGGATCTTCGGTTTTACTCTGACTCATTTTCCCGCGGAACTGATCGATGGTTACAAAGTCATGGCGTTCCATCCAGGTGTTCAAATCATGCAGATAATTCTGAATATAGCCTTTTCCGTTCCTGTACAGGGCGGATACAATTTGTACGGCGTTGGCACCGGCCAAAAGCTGTTTAATGAGAGCCGATCCGTCATGCACACCGGTAGATGCCGCAAGATCACAGGAAATTCGTTCGGACATAATGGCAATCCAGCGTAAGCTTAGAGAGAAATCTTCGGAACGGCTTAAAACATTGGAAGATATGATTTTTAAGGTTTCTATATCGATGTCCGGGCTCCAGAAACGGTTAAAGAGCACCAGTCCCCGTATGCCGGTTTCCGATAATTTTACAATAAAGGGGCCGAGATTCGCAGAATAAAAACTGATTTTCAGGGAAATGGGAATGGAAATTTCCTTTTTAACCTTTTCAATAATATCGAAATAAACCTGTTCATTATCCTGACAAGTTCGCTTCATATTAGTGGGTAGCGTGAATATATTCAGTTCCAGGGCATCGGCTCCGGCTTCTTCGAAACGTTTGGCATAGTAAGGCCATTCATGTCCGGAATGACAATTAATACTGGCAATAACCGGAATATGGACCGCCTTTTTGGCACCCTTAATCAGATTCACATATGCGCTTAAATTATTATCCTTAATTTTATAATCGTAGTAATCAAAGGCCTTCTCATCATATCCATCTTCCTGGGCCTGCTGGATAATATGTTCCGTTTCCATCAAGATTTCTTCTTCAAAGATCGATTTCAAAACAACCGCAGCGGCTCCGTTCCTTTCCAGTTCGATGATATCTTCCACCGAATCGGTCAGGCCCGAACTGCCGATGATAATCGGGTTTTTTAACGAAAGACCCAGATATTTTGTGGTTAAGTCTGCCATAATCCCGTTCCTTCTTAAGTATAATTACCTTGTTTATTCATCCATTAAATAATGGGTGATGCCCTCTACGGCTTTAACGCCATCCGCTATGGCACTGATGGCATCCATGGTGCGATTGACATTATCGCCACCGGCAAAGACATCGGGGATAGAAGTCTGTTTAAACTCATTAACAACGACCCTGCCCCGTTCGATTTTCAATTCTTCTTTCAGGTCTTCGGGTAAAAAGGAATAGTCCGCTTCCTGGCCGATTGCCCCGATGATGGTATCCGTTTCCATGATGTGTTCGTTACCTTCTATCAGTTTCGGCCGCGGGCGCCCCCCCCTGGGGTCGGGAACCATTTCCGCCATACCATACTTCACCGCCTTAACCTTACCATCTTCACCGATTATTTCCAACGGAATTCCCTGGGGAATTATTTCCACGCCTTCATCTTCGGCGGCTTCGATTTCTTCCCAGTCGGCCGGCATATCCTGGACCCGCCGTCTATAAAGGATGGTAACCTCTGCGCCTAAACGACGGGCGACACGGGCCGCATCAATAGCCACATTTCCGCCACCGATGACCACGGCCTTTTTGCCGACATAGACATTGCCACCGAGATTGATGGTTCTCAAAAATTCGATGGCCTGAATCGAATTTTGTAAATCCTCTCCACTGATACCCAGTTTATAGGGAACATGAAAACCGATCCCGATAAAGGTCGCATCATTATTTTTACGAATTTCCTGGAATGTTATATCTTTGCCTACCCGGGTATTGTATTTGATTTTTACCCCTATTTTTTCCATATAGCCGATCTGCTTGTCCAGACTATCCATGGGAAAACGATATTTAGGGATACCGGCAAAGGTCATGCCCCCTGCTTTGGGCAGGGCTTCGTAAATTGTAACATCAAAACCACGTAACGCCAGATAGTAACCGGCAGAGAGGCCTGCCGGTCCTGCACCGACAATACCCACTTTTTTACCGTTGGCAGGGGCGATGGTCGGATTGAGTACAGCGGCCGGATCCGGGAATTGCTCGGTGGCATATCGTTTAAGCCAGCGAATGGCGATCGGTTCACCCAGATGCCCGATCGCACAAACGGTTTCGCACTGGCGGGTACAAACCTTACCGCACATTTCCGGCATGGGATTATTGTCATAAATATATTTCAGGGCCAGTTCGTCATCCGCATCGGCAATGGCGCCGATATATTCCGGAATATGCATGTGGTCGGGACAGGCGGTCACACAGATCCCACAGTCAATACAGCGCGTTGCCTCCCGCCGGGCTTCTTCCTGCATATATCCGACCACCACTTCGGCAAAGGATTTCACCCTTTCTTGCGGATCCAGTTCTTTCATCGGTACCCGAGCCAAATCGAGCAAACGGACTTCATCGTCTTTAACAAAGCTTAGATGTTCGGCAAATTCCGGATGATCTACGCCCGGAACAAGCAGGTAAGATTCCGGATCGGAAGAGGTATGCAAATATTGATCCGTAAGAGAAAGGGAACCGGTGGGACACATCTCCACACACAACCCGCACCAGCAGCAACGACCGTTATCCACCCGCGGCCTTAAGCCCGAATCCCCTTTTTTTGCTTCAATGCCCTCAATCTGAATCATATCGATCGCTTCATTCTGGCAAATGGTGGCACAGGTACCACAACCGATACACTCTTCGATATCGTTATAATGAAAGCCGCGGTAACGCTCGGCCGTCTTTTTTTTCTGGTAAGGATAGCGCACAGTGTGCGGTTTTTTCCCAAGAAACTTTAAGGCGGAAAACGGAAGTAAAGTGCCTTTTATACTCATACTGTTCTTCCCTGGTTAAAATTTAGAACTCTTTATTTACTGAGCCGGTGAGCGTGTGACTCTTAGCTCTTAGCCTTTAGCGATTGATATTCGCGTTTGATCCAGACTACTTTTTAACGTTCGATTTCGGGTGGACAGGTTCCCAGACTGTTCATAATAAAACTCACATCGGCCACATTAGCACCTTGTAAAAGATGCTCCAGCAAGGCAATACCATGTACATAGGCCGGGCCGCGTACATGTACCCGCCTGGGCTTCAAACTACCGTCGCTTACTACATAGTAACCGAATTCACCCCGGGCCGACTCGGTACGCACATACGCGTCGCCTGCAGGAACCTTCCATTTCAGCGGATTGGGTCCCGGGTTATGAATCGGGCCGGAGGGCATTTTATCCAGAACCTGGCGAATAATATGAATCGACTGCTCGATCTCTTTACGCCGCACCATGGCGCGTGAATAGACATCGTTTCCCTCATGAGTAATCAGTTCAAAATCCAACTGATCGTACACTTCATACGGTTCATCCTTTCGTACGTCATGGGCAATGCCGCAGCCGCGTAAAGGCGGGCCAACCACTCCCCATTCCAACGCTTTTTCTTTATCAATAATGCCAATACCCTGAGCACGTTTGAGAAAAATGGCGTTCTCAAAAAGCAGCCGGTCATAATCGACCAAACGGCTCTCGATATAATCCATCACCTTGCGTACACGATCCTTGAAACCTACCGGCAGATCCCGACGTACTCCGCCGGCCCAGATATACATATGGTAAACTCGGCCGCCGGTCAATTCTTCGAATAAATCCAATATGTAATCACGATCGCCGATGCTCCATTGGGGCATGGTATACAAACCCATCGAACCGGACTGCCCACCCATCCACATCAGATATGCGGTTATACGGGCCAGTTCCAACATTAAAACACGAATATATTGTGCCCGTTCCGGTACTTCCCGGCCTTCAATTTCTTCGATCGCCCGGGCCAGATTTTCTTCATTGGGATCCGGTTCCGGTACGCAGATACGACATACAATGGGAAAGCACTGCATCCATAAACGTTCTTCCATTAGTTTTTCAAAAGCACGGTGCAAATAACCCACATGAGTCTTCGCCCGCTGAATCGTATCGCCGGTTAATTTTAACTCGACCATCATATTCCCTGTAATACCGGGATGCTGCGGCCCCAGATACAGAGTGGTTTCTTTTTCTTTCGTTAGTAGTGCTGCCATATTAATAACCTGTTCCTATTTATCTTTTTTAAATTCAGGAATCGTTTCACCATAGCGTGCAGATATTGTTTGACGCACATCCTGAGCATCTTCCCGACCCTTACGCCATTCGAATGTTTCTGCCACAAAAGCGCGTGTGTCAAAATCACGGCGCATAGGCGGCAGGTCGGACCAGTCTTCCAAAATCAAATCCGTTAAGCCGGGGTGACCTTCAAAATCCACACCAAACATTTCATGAATTTCCCGTTCATAGGTTTCGGCATGGGGCCATAAGGAGCTTAGGCTTTTTATCTGCGCATTATCCCGGTCCAAACGAATCTTTATCATGGCATGGATATGTTCTTCATACGACCATAAATGATAAACCAATTCAAATTGATTGTCTTCCAGCCAATCTACGCAACTGATCATTACCAGATGCACAAAACCCATATATTCCTTTAAATAACTAATAAAAGCCGGTAAAATTCCAGCCCGAAACCGCACAGAAATTCGTCGCCGACGTACAACGGTTACCTCTGCAGAACGAAATGCATTATTAATATTTCTCTTAATTTCCTGTTCTTTTATTAATTTGCTGTCCATATTTTGCTCTTTCTTCCGATTTTATAAGCATTGCTTTATCCGGAAATTTACCAATTGTAGTCCGGCATTGTCCAGTTTTTAATCACTTTTTTTTGATTAGCCCGGTACCAATCCAAATTTTCCTGATAATGTTGCCAGCCCTTGGCCTGACCCCTGGCGATACGTTCCTGAAGTTTAATAAAGCCATCAATCACGCCCTCGGGACGTGGCATACATCCGTTAATGAAAATATCCACAGGAATATAATCATCCAGCCGTTTGATGGTATTATACGAATCCCAATACATACCGCCGTTAATCGTACACGAACCGAAGCCGATCACATACTTGGGGGCCTGCATTTGTTCATAAGTCCGAATAACCCGTTTTAGTGTTTTGATGGCCAGATAACCGGTGATTAAAAGAACATCCGCCTGGCGGGGTGTGGCCATTCCGGTAATACCGAAACGCTCAGCATCATATCGCGAAGTCATAGTCGGCGGAACCTCGATGGCACCACAGCCGGTTCCATAAGCCAAAACCCACAAGGAATGTTTACGAGCCCAATTGGCAATGATATTGTTATTCTGCCTATCCAAATCATCATTCATAATTTTACATCCTGTAATGTAATTATATTTACATATTGCCAAACATCAAGTGTTCTAAAATTTTTCATCACTCTTTATCCGCATGTTCTTCGAATAGCTAAAAACTTACGGCTATAACAGTACTAAAACCAATCCTACAACCCCGATGGCCGTCGGCCACTTCCAGAAAAAGGTCATAGCCTGTTCCGTACGAAAGCGCGGATTGACGATTCCGATAAACAAGGGAATCAAAAACAGAGCAAATGTTTTTAAAATCAACGTTATAAAATCACCGGCTCCGCCTAAAAACAAATCCGTGTATAGAACCAGTTTCACAAAAGCGAATAAACCGCGATTGGTCTGCATTAAAGCCAGATATTTACCTCCGTATTCCGAAGGAGGGCCGGATGAAATTTCCGCAGGAGCAAAGACTATATCAAACGGTTTATTACCCATCATTCCCAGAAAAGCAGCAATGGCGGCAATAAAAGAAAAGGGCGAGCGAAAGATATTCCAGTGAGCCACCGTATCTTGAGCTTTGATGATATCCAGGACAGAACTGGTATCAAAACGCACCATCAGAATAATCAAGGCAATAACAAAAGGAACTTCATAACCGAACATCTGGGTTAAACCACGACTAACACCTATAGCCGAGTTAGGGTTACCGGATTGACCTGCGCCCAGAGCCATGGCCAGACAGCCGAATACCATTATATACATGAGCAGAATTAGATCACCCTGAAAACTAAAAAGATAGATCGGATAATTTCCGGTTAAAATGGGGACAAACATTAGAGTGGATATGGTTCCCGTTATAGCCAGAACAGGTCCTAAATGGAACATGACACCATGGGTAATAGCCGTCTTTTTTGAATAGAGCTTGATTATATCTATAATATTCTGATAAGGCGGAGGACCGAAGCGATTTTGGACTCTTGCCGTAATATTACGTGAAATACCTATATAAAGAAGACCTATAGCGGCGCCGATAAATGGCATGGCTATCATCCAGATAATATTCATTGGGCTCATAATCTATCCTGCAATTTTATCACAAATTCTCTTTTTGATTTATATTAACCAGCTACTAAATGCCAGAACAAAGGCCAGAAAAACGATCACATACATCACATAGGTCTGGCCGTTTCCCGTGTAAATATAGCGCATCATGTCGAACAGGCCTTCCATATTGCTGGCAAAGTTCATATACAGACGATCCGCGCTACGTTTCAAAACTGCACCGACACCACGGGAAAAGGGCTGGTAAAAATCAATAGCATAATGTAAGTTGATCTCTTCGCCGGGAATTTCACCTGAAGTATGGATATCTTTTAAGCCCACTTTGCGGGAACGTTTGTATAGTAAGCTGAACAGAACAAAAACAATTACAAAAACAACGGCCACAACATTCATGACTGTCATCGTATCCACACTACCGAAACGGCTGAATAGTACGGATTGTCCATAAGCAAACGGGTGTATTCCCAGAACCGTTTTTTCCACTTCGGCAATCAGATTAAGCAAGTGATAAGGATAGAATCCCAGGTAGATGGTAAAAAGGGAGAGAAGCAACATTGGGCCGCGCATCGCCCACGGAACTTCTTTTACATCATCGTATTTTTCATCCCGCTGTCCTAAAAAGATGCCGAAGATCAGGCGATAGCAATACATGAAGGAGGCCGTACTGGCCGCAAAGGTAACCACCGCCAAAAAGACCATTTTCTTTTGAATGATTGCCTCATAGATGAGCCACTTGCTGCCGAAACCGGATAGCGGCGGGATTCCGGCAATAGTAATAATGCCCAGTAAAACCACAAAAAAGGTGTAGGGCATCCGGGAAATCAGACCGCCCAGCTCGCTGAATTTCCGCGTACCTGTGCGATAAAAAACAGCACCCACCGCCAAAAAGAGCATGCCCTTAAAAATCGTATGGTTCACGGCATGGAACAAAGCGCCGCTTACACCAATGGAACTGCCCAGGCCCAATCCTAAAATAATATAGCCCAATTGACCGACAGAAGAATAAGCCAGCAGCTTTTTGGCATCATCCTGTACAATGGCAATCAGCGTCGCAATCAAAGCACTTAAAGCACCGAACCAGGCCAAAATATACCCGGGCAAGGATGTACCATGAATATCAACAAATGAAGCGCTTAGTTTTCCTGCACTGAAAACATAGAAGAGTAATACGAAACCGTATATACCCATCTTGGAAAGCACCCCGGAAAATAAAGAAGTAAACGACGACGGGGATATGGCATATGCCTCGGGGGCCCAGGTATGCAGAGGCATCATGGCCGCTTTCACTCCAAAGGCCATGACGAATAAAATAATAATAGCGATCTGCGTTCCCAGGCTAAAGCCTTGCCATCCGGCGGATAACGCCTGAAAAGAAAAACTGCCGAGCCGGGCATAAATCATCAAAATGGCAATCAACATGGAATAGGCGCCAATGGCACTCATGACAAAATATTTAATACCTGCCGTTTGCGCTTCGTATCGGTAGTAAATAACCAACAGGAAGGACGACCAGGTCATAATTTCCCAAAAGAAAAAGAAAGACAGCAAATCACCACTGACTACAATCCCGAACATACTGGCAATAGTGGTACACAGGGCAAAACAATAAAAATCGACCCGTTCCTTCCCCCTCATATAGACGGTGGAATAAATGGCAACCAGAATACCCAGCCCGAAAATGAGCATACCGAAGAACCAGGACAAACTGTTGATCTGCCAGGTGAGTTCAAAACCGGCCAGATGAAAGATAAACTTTTCGGAAAGGCCGTACAGGGTTAAAAAGAAATAAGAAGAAACCAATAAACCGGCCAGGGCAATGCCGACTTTAAGCACAAAATTAATTTTGCCGACAAAATAGGCTAAGAGTGCACTTCCGAAAAGAAGGAGTAAAATCAAAGGAATTGTATTCATACCGTTAGTCCATGCTAAATTTATTATTAAACTTATCCTGCTATAAGCCCGCTGTTAACACATCCTTAATATAAGCCGATTTATTCAGCAATTCGGCTGCTGCCGGTTTCAAATAGGTCATCAGGAAATCCGGATAAAGTCCGACAAATAAAACAATCAGAGTTAAAAGGGTCATAGCCACAATGGCCGTGGGATGCACATAATGCGTCCTTTCCCCTTCATGCGGTTTCTTAAAGTATAAACGGCCGACCACCCGCAAATAGTAAACCGCTTCGATTACGCTGCCTATCAGGGCCAGAGCGGCCAGAACTACAAACCCGTTGCGTATGGTCTCCGAGATAATAATCAGCTTACTCCAGAATCCGCTAAAAGGCGGCAGGCCCATAATGGCAAATGCACCGAAGGCAAAGAAAAAAGAGGTGAGCGGTTTTAGGCGGCCCATACCGTCCAAATCTTCAATATTCTTACTACCGGAATAAAAGACCAGATACCCAGCCGATAGGAAGAGCAGCGGTTTAATAATGGCATGGTTGAACATCTGGAACAAGCCGCCGACCACACCTTCTTGGGTGGCCAATCCCAGGGCCATCATTACCAGTCCCATTTGTCCAATAGAGCTAAAGGCCAACATGCGTTTGATCTGTTTCTGGCGCAGAGCGGACATTTCCGCAATAAGTAAGGTGATGATGCCCATAATCAGTAAAAAATAAAAGATTCCATGAAAATTAAAAATAGTAAAAATAAGCCGGGCCAGCCCATACATACCGGCTTTAACCACAATGCCGCCGAAAGCCGCACTGACCGGGGTAGGAGCCTGGGAATAAGCATCCGGTGCCCAACCGTTTAAAGGGAACATTTCCGCTTCCACACCAAAACCGGTCACCAGTAAAATCATAGCCGTTACGGCAATCTTCGGATCCACGCTCTGAATTTTCTGGGCTATATCGGCCATATTCAAAGTTCCTGTTGTAGCATAAATCAGAGCCACACCGAGAAGGACAAAGGTCGAAGAAATACTGCCGATTACCAGATATTTAAAAGCTGCCTCGGCCGAATCCCTATGGCGGATAAAAGCGGTAAGCGCATATGATGAAATACTGGTTATTTCCAAAAAGACAAACAGATTAAAAATATCACCGGTCAAAACCATACCCGTGGCGCCGGCTACCAATAGCATAAACAACATGTGGAACTTTTCGTTCGGCTCTTCTTCCACAAATTTAATATTGTAAATGCTTACTATGAAACCGACCAGGGAAATGATCAATGCCAGCATATTTCCCAATGGTCCGATCGTCAGATTAATACCCAGGGGGGGGCGCCAGGCGGCAATAATGACAATCACCGGTTTAATCATGGATACCGGCAGCAACATGACAGCCTCATATAAATTAAAGCCAATGACCAGCACCGGCACATATTTGGCGATATTTTTATTGATCTTGCCGAGAATCGGAATCAAAAACGCCGCGAACAGCGGAACAGCGATCATTAATACAGGATCAAGATACATTTATGCGTCCTTTTTTTTGCAATAGGCAGAATACACTACCACTTTAACTCACGTATTTTACTAATATCCAGCGTCTTATGGTGATCGTATAAACGGATTACGATGGTCAATGCCAGGGCCGTAACGGCCAAACCGATCACAATCGCCGTAAGCACCAGTGCCTGAGGAATCGGGTCGACCATATTCTGTGCTTTAAGGGCCGGTGTGGAAAAAATAGGAGCGGTTTTGCCCTTGATATAGCCCAGGGAGATCAATAATATATTTACCCCGCTATCGATCAGGGAAAGACCCAAAACAATTTTGACCATATTTTTTTTAACCAGAACGGCATACGTGCCGATTAGAATCAAACTAAATGCTGCAACATAATAGATCATTTTAAATCCTACCCATTATTTAACTGTTTTGAGCATGGTATCCAGCAGAGCGGTTAACTCCGATCCGACTTTGAATCCAACGGCAATATAAATCAACGGGATTACACCGGCGCTGAAAAGTGCATTGGGTTGGCCGAAGGGCAGAAAATTCTGCAGGAAACTCCAGCCGTATATCAGGCCCAAAAGACCGATAGTCACGAAGGTTAAACCGGCTAAGGATTCAATCCAGGAAAGCACCTTATGGCTTACATGATAGGAACGGAAGGACATGAACATCAATAAAAAACCCGAGGCGATTATTGAGCCGCCCTGGAAACCGCCGCCCGGTGTCAAATGGCCGTGGATAAATACATAGGCACCCAGAATGATGGTTAACGGAAAGAGAAT
>JALSTK010000079.1 GCA_026983775.1 Calditrichia bacterium | reverse complement strand
CCATCGCTGGTTGCATACATATGCCTCTTATCGTAAATTAGATAAATTTATGATACTTATCTTCAATGTTAAAATATGAGGCCGTGATGCGTTTTCTAAGTACTGTGTTTTTAGTGATACTGATAAGTTATGTTTCGGTTTTAGCGACCGATTTCAGCTTTTTGGATATAGATCGGACCGGTGCAACCCGCTTTATTAAAGAGCATCCCGCCGATAACGGGCGGGATGTTGTCGTGATTATTCTCGATACGGGTGTAGATATGGGAACCCCCGGTCTGGAAACTCTGCCGGACGAAAAGGTAAAAGTGATCGACGCCCAGGATTTTTCGGGAGAGGGTGACGTCAAATTGGAGAAGGCGGAAACAGACCTGGAAAATGGAGAAAAGTTATTAAAGAACAAAGACGGTATCCGCCTGTTCGGATACGATAAATTGAAATATCAACCTGTGGACAGCACCTATTTAATGGGTGTCTTAGACGAGGCACGGTTTAAAAATTCGGTTATCTCGGATATTAATAATAATGGGAAAAAGAATGATCAATTTGGGCTGGTCGCTTTCAAAACGAAAGAAGGCTGGCTGGCCTACGTTGATTTGGACGGCGACGGCAATTTAGACGACGAACAGCCCTTGTGGAATTACAAAGAAAAATTACAATCCTTCCATTTTCGGGGGAATAATCCACAAGAGCAGCGGTCTCTGGCAACGTTTGCTTTGAATATTTTTCCTGACGAAAAAAAAGTAAATTTTCATTTTGACGGTGCCGGTCATGGTACCCATGTGGCGGGCATTGCCGCCGGATACAAAATTAACGGTCAGGATGGGTTTAACGGAGTGGCACCGGGTGCAAAAGTCATTAGCCTGAAAATCGGAGACGGCCGTTTGGCCGGCGGAGCCACCCGCACCGGCAGTATGTTAAAGGCCTATGAATACGGAGTTAAATTTGCCAAACACTACAAAGGACCGGTGGTTTTCAATATGAGTTTCGGAATAGGCTCCGAGATCGAAGGTCAATCATCCATGGACCTTACCTTGAATGATCTGTTGGATGAAAATGAGAAGCTTCTTTTTTGTCTGAGTGGCGGAAATGAAGGACCGGGACTTTCATCCATCGGCCTGCCCGCTGCTGCGGCCCGGGTGCTGACGGTAGGGGCCATGAATACGGCCCGGATGGCCAGGAATCTGTATGGCGCCGATTTAAATTCGGATCGTATCTTTGTCTTTAGCTCCCGTGGAGGGGAATTGAACAAGCCGGATATTATTACTCCGGGCGGAGCCGAATCTACCGTTCCTTCTTACGCTATAAGAGATGTGATGTGGGGTACGAGTATGGCTTCCCCTCAGGCCACGGGTGCGGTTGCACTGATCATGTCCGCCGCTTATCATGAGCATTTACCGATAAGCGGAGCCATGATTAAAAAAGCGGTTAAAAATTCCGCGGATCCTCTGCCCGGATACACGCCTCTGGATCAGGGAGAGGGTGTTATTAACATACCTCGTGCTTTCAGGTTTTATAAAAAATATGTGCAAGCAAAAGAACAGGAAAAAATACTCGACTATGATATCTCGACGGTAAGTCCGGTTTATGACACTCAAAGCGGTCCGGCCGCCTATTGGCGTTTCGGCACCTATTTCCCGACGCGAAACGATAAACAACGTTTTTATATCAGCGCTGTTTTCGCGGATAAAATGACTCCGGAAGAGCAGCATAATTTTTATCGTGCCTTCAGATTGAAGGCGCAACAACCCTGGATTAAGATCAATAAATCCTCTACGTATATCAAAGGGAGCAATGCGGCTGTAGTGGATGTATATTTCGATCCTTCCAAAGTGAAAGCTCCCGGACTTTACAGCGGGAAAGTCATCGCCTATCGCAAAGCCGATACCTTTAAAGGAAAAACGAATATCAATAAAGAATTTGAGCTGCTTTGTTCGATTATCAAGCCGATCGTTTTTGATGAAGCGAAGGGGTTTCAATGGAAGTCCGGCGCGTTAAAATTAACCAAAGGAGAGGTAAGACGGATCTTCTTTGAAATTCCGAGAAAAGCCAGCGCCGCCGCTATTACTTTATCTGCATTGCCCTCCCGGTATGCGGATATCCGGGCGTATCTGTTTGATCCTGAAGGCCGCGAGACGAACCATTTTGTTCATTTGAGGTCGAAAGATCAAAAATTCCGAACGATTCGCCTGGATACCCATGAGATGGGAAGCGGTACCTGGGAGCTGGATGTATATGCCGATTTTCGTAATACGCAGAAATCAACATTCAAGGTAAATATTGCTTTTACCGCTTTGGATATCGTTCCATCGACCATAGATCGGGTTTATTATGAGAATGGTTCCAAACCGAGGGGAACCGTTAAAGTCACCAATCGGTTCGATAAGAAGGTCTCCTGTCGGATTGGCGGCGTAATGAAGGGTATTCGGAAGGTCAAACAAATCAACAGTGATAGCGATATGTATGAATATCCATTCAGTGTGAGCGATGCCGTTGAAAAAGTTGAATTCGAACTGGAACTGGACAAGGAAACATTTAATCTGTTCACGGATTTTGCCATCAACGTTAAAAATTATGCCGGGAAAGTTTTACTGGCTGACGGACTTACTTATCGTAAGCAAAAGATGGTCTTCGTTCCTCCCTCATCGGGAGATTATATACTGGAATTAATTCCCGCTTTTGCAACAAAGGATGCGGGAGCGTGGCAGGCAACTTTAACCGAGTCCCAGCTCTTTTTTAAACAAACTCCGGTTTCCGGGGGAATCGAAGATTTTTATCCCACAGTAAGCAAAGAGATCGATTTTAGAATGGATGGAACATTGCCGGTTGCTCCCGACGGATTTACTCTGTTTGGTGAATTATGGCTGGACAGCATCGGATTATATCCTTTTCGTACCATAGTTCCGATTCATTTAAGTACGAATATGCGGTAATTATTTTATGATGAATCTGCTTGGTCTTAGCCTGATTGGCGGGGTACTGGCCTTAGATACGACCGCGGTGTTACAGAGTCTGATTTCCCAACCCATTATTGCCGGTTCGCTTCTGGGCTGGTTAAGCAATGATCTGGTTGCCGGATTGAAAATGGGCTTCATATTACAGCTTTTATGGTTGAGCGAATTACCGGTCGGTGCTGCAAGAGTCCCGGAGGGGAATCTGGGTTCCATGATCGGTATAGTGCTTATGTTTCAACTAAAGGCTTTTCAAGCGCAATATTTCTATGTACTGATTTTAATCGGTGTGTTTTATGCGCTGTTTTTTAGCGCAGTCGGCCAGAGAGCAACCACCCTTCTGCGCCAATGGAATGTTCACATTCTGGATCGGGCTATGCGGGGCATCGAAGCAGGGCAAATAAGTATCATAAGCAAAATGAATCTGGCCGCCCTTGTAATCCATTGGCTGGTTTATAGTATATTCATATTGGGCTCGGTTATTATCGGGGTCTATGTTTTCAGACCTTTGCTGGGGATACTCCCCGCCGGCTGGAATGAGATGGCTCGTCTGGTTGAACTGGCTGTTTTAGGTTGTGGAGCCGGGTTCAGTTTCACCCTGTTCAATGAGAAAAAATTAGCCTGGTGGGTGGTGACGGGGATTGTGGCCGGTATCATTTTTTATTGGTTTCTTTAAATGAACAATTTTATTTTGATTTTGTAGAAAAGGGCAAATGATCAACAATTTAGCGCACGAAGTGCAAAAAGATAGGCATTTATTACGGAAGCGGGATTTAGTTGCTGTTTTTCTACGCAGTTTTTTTATTCAACTGGGATGGAATTTTAAAAGCCTGCTTTCCATCGGCTTGTGCTTTGCTATCGTTCCTGTCGCAAAGAGAGTTTGCATTACAGAAGAGGAATACAAGCAGTTTTTTAAAAGGCATCTGAATTTTTTTAATGCGCATCCCTTTTTTGCTTCCTATGCCCTGGGATCGATTGCCCGCATGGAAGAAGAACGTGCTTTAAAGGGTGATGTAACCACAGATCAGATTGAGCACTTTAAGAATGCCATTATCGGACCGCTGGGTGCGGTGGGGGATCAATATTTCTGGGCGGCGGTTAAACCGTCCGCCATTTTAATCGGAATGTTGGGTGTGGCTATCGCGCATACCGTGCCGCTCAAGATGGCTGCTCTGGTCGTCATGTTATTGATCTACAATATTCCTCATCTATACGTGCGAATCAGAGGGCTCATCTATGGCTATCGTCAGAGTGTTTCCATTTATAAACGCCTCAAGATGGAACGCTTCGGGAAAGTCCGTGCTCTCTATTTATCTGCGGGTGCGTTTGCCATCGGCTTTATTTTTGTACATTTTTTTCACCGTAGTCTGGGACAATCGTTTCCGGGAGGATTGATTTTTGTAATTAGCCTGGTGCTTACTTATGTATTAAAACGAAAGAAGTATTTTTATCTGCCAATCATTCTTTCGGTCGTATTGGCGCTATTGATTGGAATGTTATGATAAAAGAGTATGTTAAGATTACCAATAAGCATGGCTTACATGCCCGTCCGGCTGCCAATTTGGTAAAAGTAGCGGGACAGTTTAAATCGGAAATTACGATTGTTAAAGATAGCTTGGAAGTAAACGGTAAAAGCATCATGGGAGTGATGATGCTTGCTGCCGAGCCGGGTAGTGAGCTTGAATTTATTATAAAAGGTGAAGATGAGAAAGAAGCCATTAAGGCCATACGGGAATTAATTGCAAATAATTTTTATGAAGAACAAGACTGAAAAAAAACGGAAACTTAAAGAAGTCATTCTTCACGGCACACCCACTTCGCCGGGTATTGCCCTGGGGTCCGTATACTTATTCCGGCCTTTCACGATTAATGTTTCTGAATTGGAAGTGAAAATCGACGATATCGAAAGGGAATATCTTCTATTCGAAGATGCCATCCGAACGGTAACGGAACAGTTGGATTATGCCGAAGAAGTAAGTGCGACCTATGATCAGGGTGAATTCAGTGAAATATTCGAAAGCCAGAAGGCTTTTTTAAAAGATCCCGTATTGATTAAAGAAATCAAGCAGGAAATTAAAAATTCAGGATTATCCGCAGCCTTTGTCATTTCAAAGGTGTTCTCCCAGAAGAGCGAATATTTCAGTAATCTGGAAAACACTTACTTTCGGGAAAGGGCCTACGATATTCTTGACCTGAAGCAAAAACTAATTCATGCTTTATTGGGTATTGATATAGACTATCAGTTAAGAAGACCGGCGATTATTATCGCGGATATGCTCTCTCCGAGCGATACGGTTCAGTTTAACCGTAATTTTATACTGGGTTTTCTTACGGACAAAGGTGGGAAAACATCTCATGCCGCTATTTTAGCGCGTGGTCTGCGCATACCGGCTGTAGTTAATGGTTACAATCTATCTAAAATTTTACACGAGGATGATTTTGTCATATTGGATGGGTTCACGGGCACGATTATCATAAATCCTTCCGAGGCCACCAAAAAGCGTTACAAAGATGTACAGCACGAATATCATGGTTTCGAACAGACCTTACTTTCGGAGATCGACCAACCCTCTGTGACTGAAGACGGCTGCCGGGTTGAGCTTCTGGCTAACATTGAATTCACTCAGGAGATCAATGAATTAAAGGCGAACCGGGCCGAAGGAATTGGTCTTTTACGAACAGAAAGTATTTTTATCCAGAAAAAAACATTACCCGCAGAAGAAGAACAGTATCGGGTTTATCGGCAGATCGTGAAAGAGCTTTCCCCCAAACCGGTTGTTATTCGTACGGTAGATTTGGGAGGAGATAAATTACTGGAAGGGTATAGCGCAGAGAATGAATTGAATCCGTTTCTTGGCTGGAGAGCGATTCGCCTCTGCCTTGACAAACCGGATATTTTTCGGCCCCAATTAAAAGCCATCCTTCGAGCCGGGGTGTATGGGACGGTCAAAATCCTGATTCCTATGGTCTCAACAGTGGATGAAATTGTCCAGACCAGGGAAGAGATCGAGCGGGTAAAAGAGAACTTACGACGAGATAAAGTACGTTTCGAGGATCGGATTGAACTGGGAGTAATGATCGAAACACCGGCAGCAGCCATGTCCGCCGATATTCTGGCAGGTTATGTCGATTTTTTCAGTATCGGAACCAATGATCTGACCCAGTATGTATTGGCCATCGACCGCACCAATGACCGGGTATCCAAAACCTTCAACACCTTTAATCCGGCCGTGCTGAATTTTATTGCCCGGACCATTGCGGCTGCGAACAAGCACAAAATTGATGTAACTTTATGCGGTGAATTTGCCGCCTATCCCGCGGCGATTCCCCTGCTCTTGGGAATGGGCCTGAGAAGTTTCAGTATGATCCCCTACTATCTGCCTAAAGCCAAAAAGATCATTCGCATGGTAAACAGTAAATCCTGTGAAGATTTATATCATAAGGTGATGGTTCTGCATACGGCCAAAGAGATCGAAGAAGAGTGCCGGGATTTTCTGAAAGCCCATATAAGCGATCATAAATTCTTACTATAGGAGACCACTTTATGTACTCATCGGACAAATCGGGTTTTAAAAACATCTTACTTTCATTCTACAAGCAGATTCAGGAATCCGAACCTATTTTTAAACAGACCCAAATCAATTTGGTAAAGGAGCGTATCCAAAACATACTCTATTTGGGAATGGGCGGTTCCGCAATTGCCGGTGATTTATTGTATGATGTTCTGTTTGATGATTTACATGTACCTCTTGATGTAGTACGGGGGTATATTCCCCCGGGTTATTGCAATGCCAGGACCCTTGTGCTGGTTTCCAGCTATTCGGGCAATACGGAGGAAACACTTAGTTCGATGGAAAAGGTACGCCGATCGGGGGCACAGATCGTGGCTATAACATCCGGCGGGAAACTTGCCCATATTGCCGCAGAGGAAGGCTGGCCGATTTTGAGCTTACCGCAGGGATTACCACCGCGTCAATCGCTGGGTTATCTTTTTTTCCCGATTTACCACCTTTTAGGCCATTTACAGCTTATCGACCATTATCAGAAGGATTTGCATTCCCTTACTAAATTTATTAAAGATAAAAGCAAACGAAACGAATATCCTCATGGCGGCGGGAAAATATTATCTTTGAACCTGGCCCATACGATTCAGAATAAGATCCCGGTATTTTATTCGACAGCACCTTATTTGCGCACGGTGTCCAGACGCTGGCAAAATCAAATGCATGAAAATGCCAAATCCCTGGCTTTTGCCAATGTTTTACCGGAAATGAACCATAATGAAATTGTAGGCTGGGAGCTGGAAAGCGAATGGTTAAAAGGCCTGATCGCTATTTTTCTGGAGAATGAAGATCCGCATCCCCGTATTAAGAAACGGATTGAGTTGTCCCAAAAAATCATTAAAAACCGGGGAGTCCAGGTTGTTAAGATTTATTCTTCCGGAAAAACCAGATTGGAAAAAGTTTTTTCATTGATTGTTCTGGGGGATTGGGTCAGTTATTATTTAGCCATGAGTTATAAAAAAGATCCGATTCAGATTGCCAACATCGATTATTTAAAAGGAGAACTGGCTAAATTTAAGGGTTAAAGGTGAGCCAGGTCTCTTGACTTGAATTGTTAAAGCGTTATATTCGTCCTTTTTACAAATTGAACCAATGGAGAGAAATATGAAGGATTTTGTATTTTCATCTGAATCGGTAACAGAAGGCCATCCGGATAAAATGGCCGATCAGATTTCGGATGCGATTTTAGACGAGGTTCTTAAAAAAGATAAAAACGGCCGTGTGGCCTGCGAGTCTTTTTTAACAACAGGATTAGCTTTGATCGGCGGTGAAATTACTACGGATTGCTATGTAGATATTCCCACGGTTGTACGTGAAGTAGTGAGGAGCATCGGATACACCAATGCCGAATTCGGATTTGACTATTTAACCTGCGCGGTTATGACCAGTATTGATCAGCAATCACCGGATATTGCCATGGGGGTAGACCGGGCCGGTGCCGGAGACCAGGGCATGATGTTTGGTTATGCCTGTCGGGAAACCCCGGAATTAATGCCTATGCCCATTTCTTTAGCCCATAAATTAACCCAGCAATTGGCGACCTTGCGCAAAACCAATAAGCTGAGTTTCTTAAGGCCGGATGGTAAAGCCCAGGTTTCGGTCCACTACGAAGGCGATAAACCGGTAGCCATAGAAAAAGTGGTCATGTCGACTCAGCACCATCCGGATGTGAGCAGCGATGAATTGCAGGAAGCGGTGATCGAAGAGGTCATCAAACCGGTTTTACCGGCTGGAATGGTAGATCTGGATTCCATCGAATATTTCATAAATCCCACGGGCCGTTTTGTAATCGGTGGCCCTCAGGGTGATACGGGACTAACCGGAAGAAAAATTATCGTTGATACTTATGGCGGTATGTACAGCCACGGTGGAGGGGCTTTTAGCGGAAAGGACCCGACAAAGGTGGATCGTTCCGCTTCCTATTTTGCTCGCTATGTGGCTAAAAACGTAGTCGCCGCCGGCCTGGCGGAACGCTGCGGTATTCAGGTGGCTTATGCCATCGGAGTGGCGGAACCGGTTTCGCTGATGGTGGAAACTTTCGGCACCGGCAAATTACCCGATGCGGAAATTACCAGACTCGTATCGGAGAAATTCGACTTCACTCCCAAGGCAATCATCGACAAGTTGGATTTGAGGCGACCGATTTATCGCGAAACGGCTGCTTATGGCCATTTCGGAAGGGAACTGGAACAATTTACATGGGAAAAAACAGATAGTATCGGATTATTAAAATAGGCAAATGAGCAGCCTGTCGTTTTATTGATCAGGAAATAATCTTGAAGGCCCGGTTTCTTTTACCGCTTCGTTGTAATAAAAAAGTGTGGCGGTTTTCGGCTCGCCCGGTGTGGGGGAGATGGCTTTCTGGGTTAACGGTCGGGCTCCGAGTTTCTATTCAAATGTCCCTGACGGGATTTATTGATAAACAATCGCAATTCTTATGGCTTTAGCACTTAGTCCAGCCAACTGATGAGTCGGGTTTCATGCGTATTGTACATATCCGGGTGGGTTGGAATTACCCGGCAATTATAGCGATAAGAGCCGTTCGTCTTGGCTTTGACTAAAGCACGATACTCATATAAGTTCGTATCGACTTTTCCGATTAGTCCCATCGGAAAAATTTCCATTTGTTCGTGTCCCCGAATGGCATCCTGGCGTTCCAAGATCAGCTCCACCCGCAATTCTTCCGGCTTAATGCCATCCACGTCAAGGCGGACGCTGATTTCACGAGTCTCCCCCTTACTAAAAATACGATCGTCTTCGGAAGCACTGTGCTCATTCAATTTTAACAGATGAATCTTTTTCCAGTGTCTGTTTAAACGATTAGACCATCGTGTAAATCGGAACAATTCGATAAAATCATCTTCGCGGTATTTAATGTGGCGTTTAATTCCCGGCACATAATATTTTTCAGTATAGTTCCAGACCATGGTATGAGTCGAAAATTGTGTGATAATAGAGCGTAGAGATTCTTTAGCCATCTTAATCCAGTTATGCGGAATGTCGTCCGCATCGCGATCATAATAAAGAGGGACGATTTCATTTTCAAGAGTATTGTAAAAAGATTCACTGTCGATGCGATCCTGTTCATTATGATCCGGATAGTCCATATCCATGCCTATTGTCCAGCCATTATTGCCGTTGTAACCTTCCGGCCACCAGCCGTCCAAAACGGAAAAATTTATGCCTCCGTTGATGGGAACTTTCTGGCCGGATGTTCCACTCGCCTCCAGGGGACGACGGGGATTGTTCAACCAGACGTCCACCCCGGAAACCATGGAGCGGGAAATATTAATGGTATAGCCTTCAATGAAAACGATTCTACCTTTAAAACCCTCTTCCCGGCTGAACTGGTTAATAGTTCTGATCAGTTCTTTACCGGCATCGTTGTAAGGATGCGCTTTGCCGGCAAATAAAATTTGCACCGGCTTTTCCGGATTATTCAGAATGCGTTTCAATCGTTCCGGGTCGCGGAACATGAGTGTCGCCCGTTTGTAGGGGGCAAAACGGCGGGCAAATCCGATGGTTAATATTTTATCATTCAGAATTTCATCGGGAGCAGGATAGCCATGGTCTTCCGATGAATAACGAGCCAGACGTTGTGTATAGCGGCGTCGCAGGTGCTGGGACATATCGCTCTTCATCTTCTGCATTGTTTTCCAGAAATCTTCATCCGGTATTTGCAGAATCGAATCCCAGAAGTAAGGCTCATGGATGTGCAGACGCCAGTCAGCGGGAAGATATTGATCGAACAGCTTGATCATCTCCCGGTGAAGCCAGCTCTCGGTGTGTATGCCGTTGGTGATATGACCGATGGGTATTTCCTCTGTGGGAATACCCGGGAAGACCCGTTGCCACATATGCCGGGAAACCGCCCCATGTAATTTACTGACTCCGTTGGCCATATAGGAAAGATTCAGCGCTAAAACGGTCAGAGAAAAATTTTCATGCTGATGAATGTTTACGTTACGCCCCAGGTTGAAAAATTCGGTTTTGGTTAATCCTAATTTCGGCCAGAAATCCTGAAAATAGGCTTCCATCATTTCGAATTCGAAGGCTTCATTTCCGGCGGGTATTGGGGTATGGGTTGTAAAAAGGGTCGTACTGCGTACCAGATGTAAGGCCTGAGAAAAGGTAAGCCCGTCATTGATATAGTCGGCGAGGCGCTCCAAACCGAGGAAGGCGGAATGGCCTTCGTTCATGTGAAAGAAATAAGCATCTATGCCCATGGCTCTTAAAGCACGTACTCCGCCGATACCTAAAATGATTTCCTGTTTAATACGCGTCTCACGGGTACCGCCGTATAAAGAACTGATTATATCCCGATCTTCCCGGTCATTCGATTCCACATTTGAATCCAGCAAATACAAGGAAATACGACCGATTTTAACCTGCCAGATTTGAATGGCGATCGATTTTTTTTGGATGGTAACGCTAACTTGCAGAGGTTCATTCTTCTCATTTCTCACCAGGGAAATAGAGAGCTGCCCCGGATTGAGCGGTTCATACACCTCAACCTGATTTCCATCTTCGTCCAGAAGTTGGCTGAAATAGGCATGTTTGTACATTAAACCCACGGCAACAAAAGGCAATCCGAGGTCACTGGCCGTTTTACAGTGGTCTCCGGAAAGAATTCCCAGTCCGCCGGCGTAATTGGGAAGAGACTCATGCAATCCGTATTCAGCGGAAAAATATGCGATCGTTTGATCTTTTAATAAAGGATGATTTTTGGAAAAACGGGTATTTGTCTTATTGAGGTAGTCCTGAAAACGCTGATAGGCTTTTTGAATCTGGGCAATGAAGGCCGGGTCGGCGGCTACTTCTTGCAAGCGATCCGATGAGATTTCGGTTAAAAAAGCCACCGGATTGCGCCCTACCTTACGCCACAATTCCAGATCGATCTGTCGATAGAGATCACGCACATCCGGGTTCCAGCTAAAGTAGAGGTTATAAGCCAGTTCTTCCAAGGGTTTAAGAGCGTCGGGCAAGTTAAAATGATCCGCCATAGGAGCCATCCTTCTATGATTCACTCAGTTTATAGTCACGTTTTAATAAGAACCACGAAAATAGTAAATCAAATGGGAATGTGCAACAGGAAAGCGGGAAATTTAATTGCATTTTTGCTGAAATATTTAAAACTTACCATCTAATGGACGCAGAAAAAACGAGCATACGGCGAAAACGCTGGAAAATTTTGGATTTAATCAGGACCACGGCCGATTATTTCGGGGAAAAGAAAATAGAAAATCCCCGTTTGAACGCCGAACAGTTGTTAGGATATGTGCTGGGCCTGAGGCGGGTGGATCTCTATGTGGCTTTTGATCGACCGATCAGTGCCGAAGAACTTACGGTTTTTCGTCAACTGGTTAAACGCCGGGCTGCCGGTGAGCCTCTACAATATATCTTAGGGCATACGGAATTTATGGGGCTTCCGTTTAAAACCCATCCGGCGGCTCTGATTCCCAGACCGGAGACGGAGATTCTGGTTGAAGAGGTATTGAAATTAAAAGAGCATTTTTCATCTCCCCGGGTTTTGATGGCGGATATTGGTACGGGAAGCGGGTGTATTGCAGTGAGTCTTGCTCATTACTGGACCGAAGCCAGATTGATTGCCACGGATATCTCTTCCCGGGCACTTGATTTGGCCAAAGAGAATGCCGTACAAAATAAGGTAGAGGATCGCATTTCTTTTATAGAACATGATATTTTTCAGGAATGGCAAGCACCGCTGCCACCGGAAATAGATGTTTTGATTTCGAATCCTCCTTATATTTCTGCTGCGGAATTCGAAGAGCTGCCGCAGGAGATTCATGATTTCGAACCGCGCATTGCACTTACGGATATGGGAAACGGATTACGTTTTTATCGAAGAATATTCGAATTGTTCAGCAGGTCGGGAAAACCTCGCGTACAATATATATTGTTAGAGATGAGCGGCTCCCAACCGCAGGAAATTCAACAATTAGCGACCCGAATGGACTTGAATTCCCTCTCCATAATCAGAGATTTAAATGGCATAGAACGTGTACTAAAAATAAAGAGTAACTGATGGCGAAGAAAAAAAAGAAAATATCCAAACGGATGCAAAATGAGATTCTGGCCCTCTTAAAGAGGACGCCGGGCGTGCCGGTTAATCGCAAAGAGATAAGTCGGCAATTAAATATTCACAAATCTGATTTTTATATTTTTATGGATAGTTTGATCGATTTGGTTAAAGCCGGAAAAATTGTTCATGCCCGGAAACAGCATTATGCCTTTGCACCGAAGCAGCAAACCATGATTGGAGAATTAAGAACCACCCGTGCAGGCTACGGTTTTGTTCTGGTGGAAGGGCAGGAGATGGATGTGTTTGTTGCCCAGCCCAATTTAAACACGGCCTTCGACCGCGATATCGTGGAGATTCAGCTTTATGCCAATTCCCGCGGAAAACGTCTGGAAGGGTTTGTGCGCAAAGTTGTAAAGCGCTTTCGCGAGCAGATAGTGGGAACATTGCATGTCACCCCTTACTACAACTTCGTGGTTCCGGATGATCCGAAAGTCTACCGGGATATTCTCATTCGTCCGGATGAATCAATTAAGGCCGAGGACGGACAAAAAGTTGTGGTTCGTTTTGAAAAATGGGAGAAGAATCAGCATAATCCGGAAGGCACCCTAACGGAGATCCTCGGCCGTCCGGGTGATCCTGGAGTCGATATTATTTCCGTGGCCTATTCTTTTAATCTGCCGGTGCACTTTTCCGAAAAGATTGAGCAGGAAGCGGCTCGGGTTAGAGGCGGGATAACGGAAAAGGATCTGGCAGGAAGAGAAGATTTGAGAGCATTAACCTGTTTTACCATTGATCCCATTGATGCCAAAGACTTCGATGATGCCATTTCTATGGAGCGTAAGGACAATGGCAACTGGGAATTAGGAGTTCATATCGCCGATGTCAGCCACTATGTTGCCAAAGATACGGTGTTGGATAAAGAAGCCTTGCGGCGCGGCACCAGTGTCTATCTGGTGGACAGGGTAATCCCCATGCTTCCGGAACGTTTATCCAATGAGCTGTGCAGCTTAAAACCCCATGTGGATCGTCTGGCTTTTTCCTGCATCATGGAAGTAAACGAGCAGGCGGAAGTAATGGATTACCGGATTTTCCCTTCGATTATCAACAGCAAACGCCGTTTTAACTATGAAGAAGTGCAACAAATTATAGACGGTCAGATTCAGGATACTCTGGCCCCGGTCTTACGGGATATGGATACCATGCGGGAACGTCTCAGCCGCAAGCGCTTCCAAAACGGCGGCATCGATTTCGAAACACCGGAAGTACGCTTTGTACTGGACGAAAAGGGGAATCCGGTTGAAATAATTCCCAAACAGCGTTTGAACAGCCATCGTCTGGTGGAAGAATTTATGCTGCTGGCAAATCAGACGGTTGCCCGACATATACGCAGAATCAGTCCTCATAAAAACAGACCCTTACCCTTCCTCTATCGTGTCCACGAGAAACCCAATGAAGAGAAAATGAATCGTTTCTTCGGATTTTTGGCAGCCTTACAGATTCCTTACAAACCCGTGAAGAAGGTTACTTCCAAGTATTTTCAGAATTTGTTACGTTCCATTAAAGGTACCAAGGAAGAGATTGTTATCGAAGAAGTTGCTCTGCGCTCGATGATGAAAGCCGTTTATTCCGAAAAAAATATCGGTCATTTCGGTTTGGGATTCAGGGATTACACTCATTTTACTTCGCCCATTCGGCGCTATCCGGATTTAACGGTGCATCGTTTACTGAAACAGTATGCAGATGATCCGAATCGTTCGGTGCAGGGTGAAATAAAAAAATTAAAAGCCATCGCCGATCAGTCCAACAAGATGGAACGGCTTGCCGTGGAGGCCGAACGGGAATCCGTGAAATTGAAACAGGTTGAATATATCAGTAAATATATCGGAGAATCCTACAAGGGATTGGTTTCCGGTGTGATGTCTTTCGGTATTTTTGTGGAATTGGAAAAAATATTTGTAGAAGGAATTATCCCTCTAACGGAGATGAAAGACGATTTTTATATTTATGATGAAAAGACCTATTCCATGATCGGTCGGGATACGGATCAAACCATTCGGTTGGGTGACGAAGTCGTGGTCCGGGTGGAAGGAGTGGATGCGGAGAAAAAGCGGGTAGAATTCAGCCTGATTGAAAATCTAAGTGATGAACCCGGAAGGAGCCAAATACGTATAGAACAATATGATAATGGAAATAAGAAGCCACGGAAACGAAGGAAACGCTAAGCGAGTATCGTGATTCAGATGAGTCATCACCCATTAGTTACCAACATACGAAAGGTTCGGGCAACGGCTATTCTAGCTGAGACCCTGTTCTTCGACGCAGAGCGGAATTCCCGAATGAAGGCCTTCGGTCGAAGAAGACAATTCGCTTACGAGATATTTTTTTTGGCATGTTTATTAGGCCTTTTCTTTTTATGGAGTCCAGGATTAGCTCAAACGGCAGAACTCAAAACCGATAGTACGGTCATTTCCGATTCCACGGTCCACAAGACCGCAGCGAATGAATTGCA
>JALSTK010000078.1 GCA_026983775.1 Calditrichia bacterium | reverse complement strand
GCTTTCAAAACGGCTATGACAAAACCCATCAGGCGGAAAGTTTTGAATGCTACGGTTCCAACGACAACCAAAACTGGGAACTGTTCTACAGTAAATCCGGTTTAACGACGAATGACTGGGGATCGGAAAATTCTTATACAACTTTCAATATATCTCCACCTTCCGTAACAATAACCGAGCCTGCCAATAATGCGGTCTTTAGCGAACCGGCTGATATTACCACTACAGCCGACGCTTCCGATTCCGACGGAAGCATCGCCAAAGTTGAATTCTTTCAGGGCTCCACAAAACTCGGTGAAGACACTTCAGCCCCTTATTCCATTACCTGGAACGGGGTTACGCAGGGAGATTATACATTGACCGCCAAAGCGACGGATAATGATGGAGCCTCTACAACATCCAGCGCGGTTAATATTTCTGTAGGAGCGTCTACCACCGGCGGTCCTTACCGCTATCTTCGTTTGAAAATCATTAATAATTTGGGGAATCCCTCTGAGGTAGAGTTTTACGATATCGCCTGGCTTGAAGGCTCTGCCGTTTATGATGTAGGCTATTTTTGGGGCGATGCAGCCAATCTGCCGATTGATATAGACAAAGACCTTGGCCAGGATGTGGCCATTACTCCCACTTCCATCCGCTTTCAGAACGGCTATGACAAAACCCATCAGGCGGAAAGTTTTGAATGCTACGGTTCCAACGACAACCAAAACTGGGAACTGTTCTACAGTAAATCCGGTTTAACGACGAATGACTGGGGAACGGAAAATTCGTACACTTCATTTACAATCAGCTCACTAAATAAATCCCATCCGGATAAAAAAGAAGTTGTAAAACCGACTTCATATAAATTAGAACAAAATTTTCCTAACCCGTTCAATCCCGAAACTAATATACGCTACTATCTGAAAGCAAACGGTTATGTAAATCTTACTGTGTATAATCTGCTCGGTCAAGAAGTTAAGATATTGGTTTCCGACTTTAGAAACAGCGGAGTTTATAACGCGGTCTGGCACGGCGTCGATCAGACAGGTCATATTGTACCCAGCGGGATCTATATATATCGCATAGAAATTAAATCTGCTAAGGGAACCTTTACAGATATTAGAAAAATGCTCTTAATGAAATAAGGATAATTTTGCCGGCAGGTATGCAGAGAATTTCCGGTTAATGTATACTAATTATGCACAAAGCCGGAAATTCAATACCGCCGGATATTTTCAACTATCATATTGGTTCAGTTTATATGTTAGTTTAAAATAGAACTAAAAGCAGACCCGCTTGGGGCGGATTAAAACAGCCTAAATTAGAAATTTTGAGTTTACTATTTCCCAACTCTTTAATGAATAATGCGTATTCTTTGACCAACATTTCTAATAGCAATATATAAGAGTACAAGTCTCTTTGAAAAGGGACTTTATTGATAAAGTCTGTCTACAATTTCGTTAATCTTACCACTGAGCGCTTATTCTGCATCCGGCTTTTTCAAATAACTTATCGGCAATATCCATATTAGCCTTTTTCATTTTTTGTTGCATTAATTGAGATTCATAAACTTTGTAAACATCATCAAAAGGTCTGGTTTCTTTTACATGCTTTTCCAATTTAAAAAGATATATCTGATCGTTTGTTTCGATAATTTTACTTACTTCTCCTTCTCGCATATTAAAAATTATTTTTTCCACCTTTTCAGGAAATCGGCCCCGACGTACGCCTTTCAACAAGCCGCCATATAGCGCCGTTTCCGTATCTTCGGAATATTTTTCGGCCAATTCGCCAAAATCGAAACCGTCTTTATACAACTGTTTTACACGTTCCATCACAGCTCTTTTCTTTATTCGCTGCGATTCACTTAAATTATTTGTCGATAATACGATGTATCGTACATTAAGATACTCGGCAGCGTCATATAATTCACGAACTTCTTTCTTACTGATCGTGACCATATCTTTTAATCTATTTTTATAATAGTGGTCAATCCTCACGTTATCCGTTATCCAACTTCGTATATATTCTTCCGTCTTTCCTTTTGTTTTTAAATAATTCGGCATATCGGAGGGAGCAATGCCTATGATTCGAAATTTTGTCATCAGGTTATCAATCTTAGATTTTTTAATCGTTATATTTTCCTTCATCGCTTCTCGTAAGGCCAGCTTTCTCAGAGCGGTTTGCCTTGCTCTAAATAAGAGGACCTTTTTAACGTTATTCGGCTGCACATCTTTTAGCATATTATCGATCATGGACGGTAGAAAAAAATCAATTTCGTCAATCACATCACCTACGGTAATATTAAACCAACGGCACTTGAGAATGGGAAGATTTTTCTCAGGGTCAAGAAACGGGTAAATAACAGCCAGTTTTTTTGCCGAATCATAGGCAGATGTGCCGGGACTAAGTTTTAGGCCGGGATATTTTTCTTCTTTACTACAGGCGGTTAATAAGAGAGCAATGCTTATTAAAAAAATAAAATATTTCATATCATCTCCAATTAATTCTCGGTATTTCCCGTCACGACGAACGGATATGAGTAAAAAATTATTCAAAATGCAATCGACCAAAAAATTCCGGAACGTGAAAATTTGGTTTTGAGCTTACAATTCTGTTCCACGTTAACCAATGGGGGTGCGACGTTTCATCCGCACATTTGTATAGATTCATCCTCCACTTTATTCCCTTTTTCGGTCGGGTCAATCGGCAATAATTTTCCAGTATTTTAAAAGGGAGCCGATACTCAATTGTCCAGTTTACCGGCGTTTCTATCTCTTTTTGAATCACTTCCGGCAGTGAATGGTATATGCTGATCTGGTTAAAATCCTGCTCGTCAATCTCGGTACAATAACTGTTTTTCCTGTATTGGAACAAAGCAGACCCTCCGCAGTTCACTTCCAGATTAAAATAGCCTAAAGCGAGATCATCGCCGGGAATAAAGAAGAATTCCACACAGCTATCTTTCCAAACTTCCGCCTGATATCCTTTATGCACCGCTTTTACATATTGATCACTTACATTAAAAAACAGATACAGAGCCTCCTCATCATAGCCGATTTTAACTGTAACCCGGGGGAAAGGTTCCGGGATAGGTCCTAAATAGTTTTTCAGCTCCGCCCAGGCAGCTTCCTGCCATATCGATTTTGAAGGATCTCCGTTTATTGATATTTTTCTTTGCGTTTTTTTCGCGCTATATCTTACTATATCCATACTTTGGACGGTATTATTTTTTCCCCGGCCGTGCATTGCGGTCCCTTTTCCTTTTTAACGCCCGTTTATTTTCTTCTTCGACTGGCAATAGAACCGTTCTATTAAGCAATCTGTTCTTTTAT
>JALSTK010000077.1 GCA_026983775.1 Calditrichia bacterium | reverse complement strand
ATTGAGTGTTCGGGCCTGGCTGCATCTGGATCATGGCGATACGGTGGATTTGGTCAGGCAGTGTCTGGATAATGGATTTGATTCGGTTATGATTGACGGCAGTGAATTGCCATTGGATAAGAATATAGAAGTAACAAGCCGGGTGGTGGAACTGGCTGCGAACTATGGAGCTGCTGTGGAAGCCGAGCTGGGTTATGTGGCTAAACTGGGGCAGTCCACCGAAAAGGTTGGCTTTACCGAGTCGGCAGATGCTGCCCGTTTCGTTGCTGAAACCGGTGTCCATGCTTTGGCCATAGCCATCGGTTCTGCCCATGGCTTTTATAAAAAATCACCTCATTTGGATATGGGGCGCCTGAGAGAAATTCATGCTGCTGTGGATATCCCACTGGTTTTACACGGCAGTTCAGGAATCCCTGCCGATCAGCTGCTGCAGGCCGTACAAAACGGGATCTGTAAAATTAATTTAGCAACCGAAATCAAAAATGCGTTCACAACAACCCTGAGGAAGGAATTATTATCGAATGAAGAAATTGACCTGAGAAAAATTTTCCCTCCCGCCACGGAACAGGTTAAAAATTTGGTTTTACAAAAACTAACCATGATATCCGGAGCGCAAGAGGCCTGAACGGATGATTACATCCCCGGATTTGATCGTGGACTTAAAGAGTATGAATAGATTTTTTCCATAAAAGGAAATGGTGTCAACGGAAATAAATAATAAAAATTATAAATTATTTGATATTATATAAAAAAATATATATACTTAGAAAACTCTAATAAGTATTTATAATTAGGGAAGTAATTGAAAAAAAATAAAGTAGAGGAAAATGCTTATTCACGAAAGGAATCAAATAAAATTAAATAAGCTGTCCGTCCTGATTATATTCCTTTTAATTTTCTCCTTCGGCCTCTTCGGACAGAATACGACCCGCGTTACTTATCAAGCAAGTGACGAAATCATTACCAATCCGGAAAGAGGATTTTTTTCTTCTAGTTCCGGTGCGCTGAATCTATCGTATGTCACCAGTCTCAGGGCGCAGCATATTTCTCTCATCCAGCGAATTTACACCATTCCTCAATTTAAGGATAAACCTTTATCCCTATCCTTCCTGGATCAGGTTGAAGCGGATTTTAATATAGCGCGCCAGGGTGGTATCAAGCTTATTCCCAGATTTTCATATACGGATGAGCTAAACGGGGCGGATGCGGCTTTGGATACTATTTTGCTTCATATTTCACAGATTAAGCCCCTATTGCAAGCTAATTATGACGTGATTGCTTTTATGGACGCCGGTTTTATCGGTGCCTGGGGAGAATGGTATTATTCGACCCATCACTTGAATAATACTCAGGATCGGCGCACTGTTTTGTTTGCTCTGTTGGATGCGTTGCCTGTGGAGCGTGATGTGGTGGTACGTACGCCCAATTATAAACGGTTGATCTTTAACGACAGTTTACCTCTTAATCCGCAAGAAGCCTTCAACGGTACCAAGAAAGCCCGAACCGGTGCCCATAACGATTGTTTTTTAGCCGATGAAACCGATGCCGGAACCTATCTCTGGAATGATATCGAGGGTGATAAAAACTATCTGAACCAGGATAATCGTTTTGTACCCCAGAGTGGGGAAACCTGTAGTCCCGGTTCCTATTCGGATTGTTCGCATGCCCTGCAGGATTTAGCCCGCATGCACTGGTCGGCCCTGAATAAAGATTATAATGAAGATGTTTTGAGCGGCTGGGAAAATAACGGTTGTATGCCCGAGATCAAGCGGCGACTCGGCTATCGTCTCGCCTTACTGCAGGCCGACCTTCCGGACAGTTTAAAACCGGGAACGGTTTTTTCCATGCATTTTGATATGGCCAATTATGGTTTCGCCGGCATGTATAACCCAAGATTGCTGGAAATTATTTTAAGGAATACCCAAACCCATCAAACCTATCGCTTAACGAGTGAAGCCGATCCGCGTTTTTGGCAATCCGGCGATACGGTACATATTGATATAGAAGGCGGCATTCCTGAAGAAATGGTACAGGGCACCTATGAAATGATGCTGCATCTGGCAGATACGGTCACCGCACTTCGCTATCGGCCGGAATATGCGGTTCGTCTGGCCAATCGGGATGTCTGGGAAGATTCCACGGGATACAACCGTCTACAACATGATTTGGTAATCAACGAACAAGCCGGAGGAATCTCTTACACGGGTCAACATTATTTCGAACTTTTCTCAACTCAGTCTACGCCTCCGTCGCCTTCGTCGAAAATATCCATTGACGGTTTATTTTATGATTGGGAAGATGTTCCCCTTATGGACCAAACTCCGGATCAGGAAAGCTCCGGCGATGCCAAGAATGATGACGCGGATCTGATTGACATGTGGGTTACCAACGACGCGACCACGATTTATATCAGTTATCAGGTTCAGGGGGTTTATAATAGCGACTATTTTTACCATGTTTTTTTCGATACCGATGCCGACCCCAATACCGGGTACCACAGTGCAAATAGTTACATGGGTATTGACTATATGTTGGAAAATTCAATCCTGTGGAAATATAGCGGCACGAACGGAGAGTGGAGCTGGACTTCCATGGGCAATGTGGCTTTTGCCTCGGGATCAGCCCAGAAAGGAAGGGTGGAATTGAGTCTTACTAAAGCTCAGCTGGGCATAGGGGAGAGTACAACCACCTTAAATTTGATTTTTAATGTAAACGAGAATGATGATAATTTCCCGGACGATTATGCCCCGAATGCTTATCAGCAACACAGTTATATTTATACGTTTCTCACAACGGCAATTGAAAATAAGAAAGAGAATACCGCTGTAAATCGGTTTACTCTAAAAGCGTATCCCAATCCGTTTAATGGGGATACAAAAATCAGATTTACGCCCCTGCCCGGTAAAGATTTTCAAATCCATATATATGATCTGCGCGGTCGGATGGTTAAAACCTTTGTCGGAATGAGGCCCGGACAAAATACAATAATCTGGGATGGCTCTTCGGACCATGGAGAACGAGTGAGTAGCGGTGTTTATTTTTTGGAAATTAAAAATCAGAAACAGCATGCAATGCTTAAATTATTACTAGTCAAGTAATTTTAAATGGATGCGAAAGGAGGTGAAAAGGGAAAATTAAAAATTAGATAACTAACCTTATAAACTAACTTAGGCAGGAGAGATGTATGATGAGACGATTATTTACCATTTTATTTATTAGTTTATGGGCAGGATTCCTCTTTGCCCAGACCATCACCATAGACGGTGATATGAGTGATTGGGATGCATCAATGCAAATGGATGTGCCCCCGAATGAAGTTGAAGGAATCGGTGACAGTATTGATATTGATTGGGACGGGACACTGGATGGCGTTATCAATCCCGCTTTGGATGTAAAGGATTTGTATGTGACTCATGACGATGATTATCTGTACGTGCGAATTGATATCAACGAAAACGGTACCTTCTCCGATCTGTTATCCATGGTGGATGGCGGAATGCAGGCTTCACTGGAATTATTTATCGATACGGATTGCGATACATCGACCGGTTTAACCTGGGGCTGGTGGTATACTTCCGGTGATTACTGGATCAATCTCTCGGTTCCTTACGGCTGGCCGGGTTTTGAAGTGCCCCACAAATACGGTATTAATAAATTCACGGGCAGTTCGGGTACGGATAGCCAATGGGAACCCTTGCCGGATGACAGTTGTTTGGTAGCCACTAATTTGGATGATAATAAAATGGAAGTGGCCATACCGCGTGCCGCCCTGGGCGAGACCAACGGTGATTATGAATCAACCGGCATTCTTTCCTTAAATGAAGATCCAACAGCCGGCTGGAATGCGGATATCGTTCCCAATGATATCGGCAGTAGACGTAATGTATATCGTTACGGGCGAAAAGCCGTTGTTGTGGATGGAGACGTATCGGAATGGACCGAAGCCGAGCGTTTCGATGTGGCCCCCAATGAAGAAGAAGGCATCCAGGACAGTGTTGACTACGGTTGGGACGGCACCATGGATGATGTGATCAATCCCGCTCTGGATATACAGGATGTTTGGGTTTCACACGATGATGAATACTTATATATCCGTCTGGATATCAATGAAGACGGTACCTTCTCCGATCTGGATAATATGGTTGACAATGAAGGTGCTAAGGCTCTGATACAGCTCTATTTTGATACCGATCTGGATAGCTCGACCGGACTGACCTGGGGATACTGGTTAAACGGTGGAGATTACTATGTTAATGTCACCAATCCCCATGGAAACCCCGGTTTGGAATCCAGCCATGCATATGGTATTTTGAAATTTACCGGTGCAAACGGTAATGATGAGCAATATGTTGAAACCGGTGATAGTTGTATGGTGGTTCGCAATTTGGATGATAATAAAATGGAAATTGCCGTACCACGGGCAGCCATTGGCGAGACCAACGGGGAGAATGAATCGACCGGTATTCTGGTGTTATCCGAAGACCCGACCCATGACTGGGTCAATGATGTGGTCCCGAACGACGATGGTTCTTTCCGTGATGTTTACAATTATGGACGACCCTTAGGCGATCTGACCGGTATTTCCACCAGGCGCATGCAGCCCGGGTCGTTTACATTGGACCAGAACTATCCGAATCCGTTTAATCCGACTACAAACATCTCCTATTCCATTGAGAAATCACAGAAAATCACCCTCACTATTTATAATGTACTCGGTCAGCAAGTCCGTACACTGGTAAGTGGTCAACAGATGGCAGGTAGCCATACGCTCACCTGGAATGGCAGAAACGATTTGGGTCTGAACGTTCCTTCGGGAATCTATTTTTACAGTCTGAGAGGGTCGGATCGTATTCTCACCAAAAAAATGATTTTGATCCGTTAATATAATCCTGAGTGGTATCCTTAATCGGGTACCACTCTTTTATTCAATCTATCGGTAGAGGTCGAAGATGAAAAAGATACTCACCATACTGTTCCTAGCAGGAATGTATTCATTATTATGGGCGGGAACAACGGGCAAGATTGCCGGTGTGGTAAAGGATAAAAGCAACGGAGAGCCATTGCCCGGGGTTAATATTGTTTTAAAAGGCACGTTGATGGGTGCAGCCACCGATGTGAACGGGCAATATTTTGTAGTCAATATTCCGGTCGGTACCTATACTGTGGAAATCTCCATGGTTGGTTATCGTAAGGAGATCGTCCGAAATGTGCGGGTCTCTGCGGATCTGACTACAAAGATTGATGCCAGCCTGGCTCCCCAGACCATGGAATTAGGAGAGAAAATCGAAGTGGTCGCCCAACGTCCCCAGGTTCAAAAAGATTTGACGGCTACGATGACGGTGGTGGATGCCAGCCATGTGGAAACCTTACCCGTGACCAGTTTCAAACAGGTTATCGGGTTGCAAACCGGTACCGTTGTAGTCCCGATTCGTCTGGAACAAGCCGGACCTTACGGACAGTTCAATACCACTCCGGATGACGGAATCCATTTTCGTGGCGGTCGTACCAATGAAACTGCATATTTGTTAAACGGCATTAGAATAAATGATCCCATATGGGGCGGATTTTTATTAGACGATTTACCTCTAATGGGTTTCAATGAAGTAGTGACCTATACGGGAACCTATCTGGCCGAATATGGGGGAGGTATGTCCGCGGTCATGAATCTGGTCAGTGAGCCGAAACAGGGTCCCATGAAACTAAGGTACAGCACTTATACGGATCATCTGGGCGCTTTAAATACGGAAAACTGGAATACTTATAATAATGAATTTGAATATAAAGGTTTCATTCCCGGTACCCACTCACGTTTGAGTGCAAGCTTATCCGGAAGATACTATACGACGGACGGCCGCTTTTATGGCTATATCTATCCGGATTACAGGGATTCGGAAGGCGCCGATAAATCCGGTACTCCTAAAAAAGTGCCAATGAACTATGATGACGCCTATAGTGCGATCGGTTCCTTGAACTTAAGGGTAACCAATAAAATAAATATAACGGCAGGCGGTTTATTTAACGATAAGCATACCAGCCTGTACAGCCATGAATTCAAGTATAACCCATACGGGGCTCCCAGGGTAAAAATGAATTATTGGTTGGGATATGCGCAATGGAAACATGTCCTGTCCAAAAGTTATTTCTACAATGTTTCGGTAAGTCACTATTACCGAAGATTTCATACGGCTATTTTTGATGATCTGCAGAACGGACTGGTGGAACAACATATTCTTTCCCCGGATCTGTTTTCGGTATCGGGTATCGATTACGTTTGGTTTAATACCGTATCCAAAACCGATGAAATCAAATTCGATCTCTTAGGCCAGGTTACCCCCGTTCATCAGCTTAAGTTCGGAATCAACTTTATCAAAAACGATCTGAATTATGAACGTCGTAATCCCACGGCTCAGGATGCGGATACAACCCATTTACGGATGAAAGCCTGGGAAGCCTATAACCGCAAGCCTTATTCGATTCATGCCTATGTACAGGATAAGATGGAATTTCATACTATCGGAATGATTATGAATGCCGGTTTACGTTATGACCGGGTCTATCCGGAAACCTATTACATGACGGATATCCTGCGGCCGACCGATTCAGAAATGAAAAAAACCGGCTACAAGGAATGGTTCAGTCCCCGTTTGGGTGTTTCTTACCCCATTTCCCAGAAAATGGCTTTTCGCTTTGCCTACGGTCTCTATTATCAGTTTCCTCACTATTATCTGGTTTATCAGGGCACAAACGATGAGGAAAAGGTCTATCCCAATTACAGTCTGGGGGAAGTTACCCAGATAGGAAACGGAAACATCAATCCGGAAAAGACTACTTCCTACGAAGCCGGTTTGCAGGCGGCTCTTTCGCCGCAGGTTTCCATGAATCTTACCGCGTTTTACCGGGATATGTCCGATTTAACGGGATTGAAAACTATCTATGGGCCCAGGACCTACCAGTTATTTACCAATGATTCCTACGGTATTGCCCGCGGTATTGAAATGGCCCTCACGGCACATATCTCATCCCATTTTAATGTTTTTGTCAATTATACTTATTCCAGGGTAAATGCCAGTAAACAGAGCAGTTGGTATGTACCGCTTTTTCCGCAGAACCGTACCTTTACGGCGGACTGGGATATTCCCCACAATCTGACGTTTGATTTTGAATATATGCATTCTTCAAAGATCGGTGTCTCTATTATCGGTAATCTGAGTTCCGGCTATCCCTATTCACCCAGTGCTATCAATCCTAATTCGGAACGGGGCCCGATGCAGAAGAATGTGGATATTAATTTATATAAGAAATTTAAGTGGTTTGGATTTAAGCAGACCTTTTTCATCCATATTACCAATGTATTTAATGAACGGAACGTCTATTGGGTGTATGCGGACACCGGTAAGCCGGGAGTGGATGCCAACGATGCTACCAGTGACGATTACACGCGGGATCCGACCGCATGGGGACCACCGCGCCATATTCGCCTTGGTCTGACCCTTAATTATTAAAGAGAGGAGGCATCCAGTTGAAGGTTTTGTTTAGCATAGTACTCTTTCTCTTTGTGACGGTTTTTCCAGGTTGGGCGCAGAACAAAGATCCGCATAATCTGATGCGTTGGAATACCTTCGATATCAATAAGTTATCGACGAAATTTTCCAATACCAATCTATTGTGTGCAGGGACGAATCAACCTACTATTTTTCCGGCCTATCCGCCGTCAATGGAATATCCCACCGGTAGTGGGCTTAATTACGGTGGAGCTGTTTCCTTTGTGGTCGGCGGGAAACGCCAGGCGGATGCCGGTGGTAAGAATCCCCATAACTGGGCCTATTTCGATTCCGGTATGGAAGAAGGACCGGCATGGATATGGGACCCTCACCATTTTGAATCCTATCCGGAATTGGTCAACGGAGACCGTACTCCCATGAGTGATGATCCGGAAAGCTGGCCCGCCTCCTGGCCGGCGACCTATCCGAATTATACCTATCTTTCTATGGATGATGTACAGAATCTGAATCCCACGGAAAATGTAAATCTGCCTTCGATCCCTATTTTACTGGACAGTGCCAGTGGCTGGCCGGGCGCGGGCCCGAACGGCCGTCAACTGGCCGACCAGGAAAGCTTTTCCATTGATCATACGGTAAATTATGTGGCCGAAAAGGAGCCTGGACAAACCGAGCGTTGGCTCAATATTCAGACCATCACCCGCGGTTTGGCCTGGAAATTTCCCAAGTACGAAGATATGATCTTCTGGATCTTCGTCGTGCGCAATATGGGTGAGCAAATAGATTCCTGTCTGATCGGTATTTATAATAATTATCAGTTTGTTGCGGATTTCGAACCGTTCGGCGGATTCGGTACGGGCGGAGAAGGGGCTGACGATATGCTGTTCTGGGATGCGAAACGGCAACTGGCCTATGGTACGGATTTCAACGGCCATGAACTGGATACGCGCGGCAATGACCTGCCTGCTTATAAAATTGCCTGGGGAGGCACCGTGGTACTTAAAACTCCCCACCATACAGGTGTCAGCAGATTCGACGCTTTCGACGGATTAAAATTGTTTTCCACCCCGGATGAGAACGGCATCTTCGAACGCCAGCTCTACTGGTATAATCTGCTCAATGTGAATGATCCGGATGATCCCAACGGGGATGGCATCGACGAGGGTCCCTATGTGAACGCCTGGGAAGATAATGCTTTGAATAATTACAAATACGGTTATCCTTATAATATTATGGCCAGTGGACCCTTCGCCATGCAACCCGGTGAAATCGATACATTAATCGTGGCAACCGTGTTTGGCCAGAGTAAGGAAGATCTACTGTCTAATGTGGATAATGCGATTGCTTTATACAAACTGAATTTCAAGGTACCCAAACCGCCTCCCCAGGCCAAAGTTCAGGCCATAGCGGGTGACGGACAGGTTACCTTGCGCTGGGGAACCGATAGCGAAAGCGATCCCTTGTTCGAAGGCTATCGCATTTACCGTTCGGATGACAATGGCGCCACCTGGGGTAAAAACTATGCAACGGATGAGAATGGAACACCTATTGCACCCATCCCTCTGGAGCAGTTTGATCTGGATGATGCCTATAGCGGTGTCAGTGACCGTAATCCTCTATTCTATTTCGGCAGTAATACGGGATTTTCGGCCATTCAGAAGACCGATGACCAGGGCCGCATCTATTACGAATGGGTGGACCATACCGTGGTTAATAATTATACGTACCGTTATTGGGTGGCCTCCTATAGTCACGGGGATTCCTTAGTCGAGCCCCTGGAAACACCGGCGGCTAACGATCCTTCGCTTACGGATGACAATACCGTCGAAGTTATTCCGGCAGCAGCGCTGGCTGTAAATCAACTTGATAAGATACGGGTTGTGCCTAATCCTTATAAAGTGAATGCCGAATGGGAGTCCGAAGTCGGTGAAAGGAAGATCGCTTTTACCGGGCTACCGGCTCAATGTACCATTCGCATTTACAATGTAGCCGGAGAGATGGTAACCCGCATCAAACATACGAATGGCAGTAGTTATGAATACTGGAATGTACATAATAGTCAGGATCAGGAGATTGCACCGGGCTTATACTTCTATCATGTGGACGGTGGAACCCTGGGGGAAAAGACAGGCAAATTTGTAATTATCTTGTAGCTGTGAGCAAGAAGCTCCCGGCAAAATTGGAGGAAAATTTATCATGAAAGGTCGCTTTTTACGGATCATAGCATTGGCCGTCGTGCTCAGCTCACAAGCGTGGGCCGGCCTGGATCATGTGGGTACATCGGCCGTTAATTTCCTTAAAATCGGAGTGGGCGGAAAGGCCGTGGCCATGGGGGATGCTTTCACCGCCATTGCCGATGATCCCAGTGCCCTGTACTGGAATCCCGGCGGTATCGGTTTCCAGAACAAGATGGCCGTCAATTTCACCTACACAAAATGGATTTTTGGGACAACCCATAATTTTCTGGGTCTGGTTTTGCCCATGGGTGAGATCGGTAGCGTGGGGTTGAGTATCAACCATTTTTCATCCGGAGATATCGAGGAGACTACCATTTTCAAGCCCCATGGCACGGGACGGGTTTTTAGCGCCAGCGATTTGAGTATCGGCCTGAGTTATGCCCGCAAACTGACCGACCGTTATTCCGTGGGCATAACGGCAAAATATGTATCGGAACAGCTCTCATTGGAATCGGCCAGTGCTGTTGCCGTGGATATCGGTTCCATCTTTATCATGAGCTATAAGTATAATTTTCGGATGGGCATTGCCCTGTCCAATTTTGGTTCCGACATGCGTATGGATGGTCTAGACCTGGAAACCAGTGTCAGTACGGACAATTCCAAGCAGGTCGAAGCACGTCTGAAAACCTATTCCTGGCCTTTGCCGTTGATTTTCCGGGTCGGTTTGGCTGCGGATCTGATCAGTACCGATCAGCACCGTTTAACCATCGCCGCCGATGTCTATGATCCCAGAGATTATAAGGCGCGGGAGAACGTGGGAATGGAGTATGCCTTTAAATCCATGTTTTTTGTACGCGGAGGTTACAAACTTAACTATGATGAAGACAGTTTCTCTGCCGGAGTCGGATTTAATTATAAGGTACAGGGTGTCGGTAATATTGTGTTCGATTACTCCTTTTCCGACATGGGCAGACTGAACAATATTACCCGGTTCTCAATCGGTTTGTCTTTTTAAAGGACGGAGTGCAAGATGAAGACGTTGAAAATAATCAGTTTATTGACAGTATGGATTGGAATGGTCGCCTGTAATGCAAGCAGAGACATTCCACTTCCGGTTGAACAGGTTCGCCCTGGCTTCATGGGGTTTGTAAATCCGGTGGACAGCGCGTTTGCCTTTGACCGTCAGGCACCGTTGCGAATGCATTTCAGCGAGCCCATGGATCCGGCTACCTTCCCCGGAAATTTCTTTCTTTGGGAGGATGAGGAGCACACTTCTTCTGTGACGGGAAGCTTTACTGCGGAGGGCAGTGATATATTGTTTCAGCCGGATCAGGCATTAAAGAAAGCCCATGAATATTTTATTGAATTAAGGGCCAGGGTCAAGGATATTAATGGAAACGGTATCGATAAAGATACCTTGTTAGTGGCCACTTCGGAGTTTATTACCGACGGTGATTATTCGCAAAACGGTGTGCCTGAGATGATTGTCTCCAACGGCTCGGAGGATTTTCTGGCCCGTATTAGACTGAATAACGGCAGGCTCAGTGCAGATACGGTTGCCACCGTTGCCGGTTTCGGTCGTTATCTGGAAATGGCCTTTACTAGCGACGGCCAATGGTTGGTTATGACCGATTATAACTCTTCCAACAGCGGCATCTATTTTTTCGATCCGTCCGACTATCAGATGGTAAAAAAACTGGATACGAATTCAGACGGAACAGCGGTGAAAAAATCGGCCGAGATCGCCGTCAGTACGGATAATATCTATGTGGTTAACCAGAGCAGTAAGAAGATTTCAGTCGTTGATCCCGGCAGCCGGGAAATCACTGCGGTGATTGATCTACCCAATACTCCCAAGGGAATGGCTGTTTTACCCGATGGAAGCAAATTATATGTGGGCAGCGGACGCGACAATACGGTTTGGATTATAGATACCCGTTCCAATACGTTGACCAAAACCGTGACTATCAATGATATTTCGCGCTGCTTTCGGTTGACGGCAACCGCTCAGGGAAAATTTGTTGCCGTACGGGAATTCGCCGGTACTCACCTCTCTTTTATCGACGCTTCATCGGAAACGGTCGTTAAAACCATCGATCTGGGCTATCCCGGAAAATCAGGTAATAATAACGACCTAATTGCCTATGGGGATTATCTTTATGCCTCTTCCAGCAGCGGTGAATTGACTAAGATCGATGTGAATACACAAACGGTGGTTCAACAAATTACTGACATTAATTTTCAGGGGCTGGATATTTATCCTAGCGGCGAGTTCCTTTTTGCCGTGGTTCGCAAATCCCTTTCCGAGGTAGCGGTCGTTCGGCCCGACGATTTGAAAATCGTCCGGCGCATCCGGGTTAACGGCAGCGCGCCCTGGGATATTGTCGTACGGCCCTAAGAAAGAGGACAGTCCATAAATTAGCGGAAAAAGCGGGATGTATATAATGATGAAAAAGAAACAAGTGTTTATTATCTGGCTTTTCATTCCATTAGTGGTATTTGCCCAGCGTGAATATATTCGCTGGAATATCTTCGATATCAATAAAGTGCGTACCAAGTTTAGCAATGCCAATCAGCTTTGTAATGGAAATTTTCAAAACACAATCTTTGCCATGCCTCCGGCCTTTGAATATCCCGCCGGTTCCGGTATCAATTACGGTACCGATGTGGCTTTCATTGTAGGCGGATATCAGGAAGACGGGGGAGGCGAGAATCCCAATAATCTGCCCTGTGTGGACGCCGGTATGACCGAAGGTCCGGCGGACTATTGGGATCCGGATCATTACGATCCTTATGTGGAACTGGTGGACGGATCGGACCGGGCTGCGATGAGCGACGATCCAGGAAGCTGGCCGGCGGGCGGTTTCCCGGATGTTATTCCCAATTATTATTACAAGACGACTCAGGATTATGTGAACGGCACCAAAACCCAAACGCCGGGCATCAATCCTCTTCCTTTGCTTAAAGATTCCACGGGCTGGCCCGGAGCCGGAGAAAATGGACAACGTATTGCCGATCAGGAGAGTTTTTCGGCCTGTTATGCCATCGACCATCTGGCGGAAGTGCCGCCGGAACGCTGGCTTACGATTCAGACGATTAACAGGGGCATGGCCTGGAGCGGTAAATATTATGAAGATTTTATCGTCTGGACTTTTGTAGCCCGCAATATCGGCCATACTCCAATCACTAAAACCTACTTTGCCGTTTGGAGTGATTTTGCCTTTATCGCTTCCTTTAATCCGCCCAATCCTTTCGGCGATGACGGCGATGTCTGTTATTATGATCGGGATCGTCAGTTTGCTTATAGTTGGGATGAGGATGGGATTGAAACTTCACCGACGGGCGGTACGCTCACAGCCAGTGAGATTGCCTGGGCCGGGTCGGTAGTACTTAAAACGCCTAAAGGCGATGATGGTAAAGAGCTCGGTGTAACCGGATATGATGCGGTTTCCAATTATAATGCGCAGACTTCCAATATCGGTAACGGAGCCCGTAAGGTCGAATTTTATCGCTACAATCTGGCTAACCGGGATGATCCTCGTGATACGGATGGAGACGGCATCGATGATACGTTTGACGGTAAACCCTATTTTGAGGCGGAAAGCGAGCCGCTGCAGATTATGTCCAGCGGGCCGTTTACTCTGGAACCGGGTCAGATGGATACCATGATTATCGCTACGGTTTTCGGTGTTTCCAAACTGGATTTATTTAAGAACGTTGACCAGGTTATTCAACTTTACAAAGACAGGTGGCATGTCATCGCTCCGCCGCCAAAACCAAAAGTAAAGGTCATTGCCGGTGACCAGAAGGTAGAGCTGATCTGGGATCGGGCCGCGGAGAAAGATTCCCTGTTCGAGGGCTACCGTATCTATAAATCCATGGATAACGGCGTCTCCTGGGGACAGCCGATCAAAGATATCTTCGGTGATGTCATTGCTTTTAAGCCGCTGGAAATCTTTGATCTGAAAGACGGTATTACGGGTACTAACGATCTGGTCCCCGGGTTTAGTCTGGGATTCGATTCGGGGTTGGAAGCCATTCGCAAAGTCATTAACGGGGACACGGTAAATTACTTCCGGGATAATAAGGTGCAGAACGGATATAATTACCGTTACGCGGTCACTTCCTATACACGGGGCGGGCCGGCCAAACCGCCTATCGAAAACGCCATTGCCACCGATCCTTCCATTCCCGGCGACAATACCGTGGCTGTAACTCCGCACTCTCCTACGGCCAGCCATACGCTGGATAGCATCCGGGTCGTACCCAATCCCTATATTGCCAGTGCCCGCTGGGAATCCGAGCTGGGAGTGCGCCGTATCGATTTTACCGTTTTGCCGGCGAAGTGTACCATACGTATCTATAATGCGGCCGGTGAGAAGGTAAAAACACTTTATCATGATAATGCGATTATGAGCTCCGAATCATGGGATTTGCTTTCCGATCAGGGCCAGGAAGTGGCCCCCGGCTTGTACTTCTATCACGTGGATAGCCCGTTGGGCATGAAAACCGGAAAGTTCGTGGTCATCTATTAATCCACCACAGGAATTTGCGATAAGAGCCCGGAAGTCCGGGCTCTTACTATATCGTGTCTAAGTATGGACGGCTCGAATGGATTCCGTATCTTACAGAGGGATGATTCAGCCGAATAAACCGATGTATTCTTCAACAAATGAGTGAGGAATTCAAATGAAAACATTTCTAATTGCAACCTTTTTTATTCTGGCTCTTTTAACAGGCTGCCGGAAAGAGAATCAACGGAGTTTAGGCAGCCAGTATATTAAAATCTCTTATGACGGGCTGATGCATAGTAAAGTACAGGCTCTTTATCCCGGGGCGAAGCCGCTGATGAACGATTTCCAATCCTCGGAATTTTTGAACACGGCCCCAGGTAAGATAGATTCCTTTTCCATCATACACAGTAAGAAGAGCACTTTTCGGGATTCTATGGGAAGCGGCGAGCAGCTTAGTCTAACCGGTATCTATAAAGGACAGGGTCAAGAAATAGAAAAACATCTGGTCTGTAAGTTATATACAAACTTTCCTACGATGATCTTTACCAGGGTTGAATATATCAACAAAGGTCCCCAGGCACTGTTTATTAAATCCTGGGTGAATCAGCATTACACCGTATCCGCTACGCAGGATTCCGTACCGTTCTGGTCTTTTCAGAGTGGTAGTTATGAAGAACGACCGGATTGGGTCCTACCGCTTAAAAAGGGTTTTTTCCGGAAAAATTACATGGGTATGAATGCTACGGATTACGGCGGTGGAACACCCATATCGGATATTTGGCGGCGTGATGCCGGGATGGCGGTAGGCCATGTATCCGGGACGCCAAAGTTGGTTTCACTGCCCGTGGCCTTCGATTCCACTGCCCGGGGAGCCGATTTGTGGATTGAGCAGGATGTTAACAAAAAGCTCGATACCGGTGACACATTACATACACTGAATACCTTTGTTTCCGTTCATCAAAAAGATTATTTTAATACGCTTAAAAATTTCAGCCGCTTTATGCAGGAAAAAGGGCTGCATTTCAACCCTTTCCCGAAAACATCTTATGAACCGGTC
>JALSTK010000076.1 GCA_026983775.1 Calditrichia bacterium | reverse complement strand
TGGCACATTCGGTTAACATGCCGATTACATTCTTCCATAGACAGGTTTCGGTAGAACCGGGCCAATAGTCATCAAAGATATAATGCTGGGAGATACCTGCCAATCCGGCCCTGGTCATATCCTTGGCCAGATTGGAACCGAAGACCCAGGTCCAGTCCCATAAATTGGCATCGATATTAACGGCAATCGGATCGTGCATGGGCGGCACAAAATAGCGAGGGCCTCTGGCGCCCATCTGATGCTTTTCGAACATAACCTGAGGGAACCAATCTTTATCATAGATACGGGCAATGGCTCTGGTATCTTTCTGGGAAAGGGTCACAAAATCACGGTTATTGTCGTGACCGATGTATTTATGATAGACTCCCGGCATAGAACTTCCTTCGTACTTAGTTCCCTTATATTTCCGGTAATGATCAACCACCATATCCATGCCGTCCGGATTATGGCAGGGCACAATCATTAACACAACTTCCGCAAGCTGTTGATTGATTGTATCATCATCCGAAGTGATCAGGTCATAGACAATTTGTGGTGTGGCTTGCGAAGGTCCCACTTCATCCGAGTGCATGGACATGGTCAAAAGCACAAACACTTTTCCGTTTTGTACCATTCTTTGCAGATCCCTTTTGGAAAGAGTCGCATCTAAAGCCAATTTTTTATTGATGATTTTCAGGGAATCCAGACGGCTGATATTTTCTGCTGAAGAGACCGCTGCTATGTACATGGGTTTATTCAACGGAGATTCACCGATTTGTATCATTTTAAGCCGCGCACTCTGCCCATCGATTTTTTGCAGATACTTGATCAGCGCTTCATAGTCGAGCAACATACGGTCCGTTCCCGGTTTAAAACCGAAAAATGCTTCCGGGGTAGTAATCCCGGTTTTATTCTGTGCAAAAAGAGCGCTGGTAAATAAAACCGAAAATATTACTGATAATAGTAAACGCATCATAGGGGCCCTTTCGTGTCATCAATTTACTTCATTCGAAAGTAGAATAAAGATAGCAAAATTGCAAGGCCGGGCTGGGTATTAATTTTGAGGAATAAATAAAAAAAAGCCGGATATACTTATGTAAGGAGTCGGTTATAAGGTAAGGTGCATCTATCGGGAAAAAGATCAGGCCAAAATGTCTACAATCTGATCTCCGATTTTCAAAGCGGTTTCCAACGTTTTTTGCTGAATTTCGATTTGCTGCTGAGCTACTTTCAGAGCAACCATTGATTTGGCATCCACTTCACCCTTTGCCAGTTGCCGAGCCACATTATTGACGTTCTGCATGGCCTGTTGATAGGCATGTAATGAAGTACTGACCATTTGACCGGACTGTATTTTATCGATCATGATATACCTTCGTTCGTAGTATTTCTCTTTTATAGGTCGGCGGAAGAAGTTTTTCCTTAAATCTGACCGGGAATATTCAAAGAGGAGGCATGAATCGACCATCCGGCAGAGGAGTCAATCCGATCGTCTGAAGCCGTGAACAGAAAAATGCGGATAGGGAAACTCATATCCCTATTCCGCAAATTCATTCTTTCTTTTATCTTTACAAGTACTATTCAGCAGGAGTCCCGGCCGCCAAATTTTTACTACGTTCAATGGATTGCAAGGCCAGATAGCGGTCACCGAATTTAGCCATATTGTCTAATTCCGTATCGTACTGATCAAAATGGCGCTCTTCATCCCCTACCAGGTCCTCAAATAATTTTTTGGAAACCGAATCCGCATTTGCCGCACATTCATTGGCCCAATGGTTGTAATCATGGGCACTCTGCTCTTCCATTTTGGCAGCCAGTTCCAACATAGCCTTTACATCGTGAATTTCTACGACTTCTTCCGAGGCTTTGATTTTTACTTCACCCTTTAAGAACAAAATTCGTTCGGCCAGACGTTCGATATGAACCATCTCCTCGATAGCCGTGCGTTTAAACAATCCGGCCAGTAAATCATAGCCCTGGTCATCACAATGGAAATGAAAATACATATAGCGATGAACGGCAGTCAACTCATCCCCGACCGCCCTGTTTAGTAGATCGATGCTCTTTTCGTGCATACAAATATCCTCCTTTGTATATTCAACCTTATGATTTAATTTTTGTTTTCTTGTTTGTTATAAAACCCGAAAAAATTTAAAACAGAGCGCATCAATATGTTCCGATCGGACTCATTGATTACCGTTTCCAGGGGAAAGCCAAAGGCCACAACCCCGTAATTTTCTTTGTAAGCCACGGCCGCACTGGCCCGGTTTTCCATATATCGTAAAATAGTCGATGCGCCTCCCACAGGATTCAAGGCATCCGGTGCTTCCACCCGGTAGATATCCGACCGATAATCGGTATTAAAATGAATGGGCTTATTCAGGGCAAATAAAGAATCGTTTGCTGAGAAAACAACCCCGGTTCTGGAAGCGTGGTTGGATACCCAGTCGAAATGAAGAAAACGTCGTCCGAAACGGATATCGGGACTCTTTGGGTCCTTATCTGCAAACAGGTCTGTGGCAATATAGGCCCCGCTAACCAGTAAATTGCCGCCCCGGGTCAGATAGGCCTTTAGCTGTTTTTGCAATGCGTCCGGAAAAGTTTTAAACGCTTTTCCGCGAACAAGGTTTAACACCGGGCGCTGCCACGGAGTCGCTTTTTCTTCTCCCAAAATTAAATCAACCACGGCATAGCTATTTAAGCTTACAAGACTATCCATAACAGATTTCTTGCTGCACGACACAAAAGAATAACCGGCATTTCGTATCGCCCGACCATGCACATAGGGATAATCGAACGTATTTCCGGCAATGATTTTGGTCTCGTAATCGGCGAAACTTGCCCCGTGACCCGGTGCATCGTTCATTCGAAAAGGCGACTGATCCAGATAATCGAATTGTTGTCCGGTGAAATTAATATCATAATGATCGGGAACCCCGTTGTCTTCCAGGTTGAAAAATCCGCTAAAATCACCGACATGGACCGTGGCCGGTCCGCAGATACGGTCAAAACCATTTATGATCAGGATGGTTGGATTCGTATTATTCATTTTACACAGAGAGAGGGTTTCCGAAGGAAAACTAATTCCTCCCTGATTGACCGCTCTGACCTGAAAGCTGTAAATCGTTCCCGGTTTAATATCCGTAATCCTGAGCGAAGTTTGTCGCACCAGGCGTCCGTTGTCAAACCCGCCGTCTTCAATCCGTTGATAAACCATATACGCTTCCGGCATAGCCGAAGGCTCCAGGGAATCGGCCTGAGCCTGCCAGCTTAGTACAGCAGTTCCGTTCGAATCAAACAAAGCCGAGAAATGCGTTACGGGTAGAGGTTGCACTACATAATCCTGATCATTTTCCGTGGCTATAAAACGCAGCATGGCTTTGTAAATGGCCCGCGAGACCACAAAACGGAAACGCGGGTCCTGGGCAAACTGCATATCCAGAAAATTTTGATGCGAGAGCAGTTCCAGAATGATCCCGGGCATATTCGGGCCATATACTTCCGAATAACGGGCATTATATAGAGCGCGTCGATTCCATTGCGGATCGAAGGTATCCCGGATATCCCGCACCACCTGAGTTTGCAGAATATCAGCCAGATCCCTTGAAGCCAGCCTGGACACGCTATCCGGGAACACCTCATTCGTGTCGGCATCGGTCAGACTGTAAATAGCAAGCGTACCGATCGTGGTATCATTTTTGGAAATTCCGGCATCGGTATGAAAAGCCAGAGAGAGATCGACCGGAATACCCTCGCCCTTAACCCGGCGATCCTTATTGGGCCCGAACGGATTCCCATACAAATCGTTGGCAAATTCCGGACGGCTCATATAATCATCCCGATAATCATTTTTACCGTCATTAAGATTATAAACCAAAGAATCGGTATAACCTGCATACTGCAAGTAATAACGGGCCCCTTCCAGAAAGCGGGGACGCCCGCTGGTATGCCCACCGCGGGCGATATTGCCCATTCCTCCGCCGAAGCGAACGGCATCGGCACTGACGATCCGGCTTTTTTGGGCGCTTCGATTGGTCAACAAAACACTGCCCGAATCGGCATGTACACCCCTTCGAAATTGAAAACTTCCCAGATAGACCCAGGTACCGCCGCCAATTCGTTGATTAACGAGAAAATCCGTCCGGCCACCGGCATGAAAAACAGAATAATGGGCATCGCTACAATTACTGTCACTGGCCGAAAAAGATACATACACAGCATACCGACCGGTCTGCGGAATATCCGGCACCCAGCGCACGCTGGCCGAAACCACACTATCCGTTTGATTCTGCCGGCAGGTACCCTGCTTAAACGGATTCTCATCATGTTCATAGGGCGGGCTGCCCAGAGCAAATCCGGCGGCCTTCCCGGTCTTCCAGAAATGCCTGTTGTCCCGTGTTTTTTCCTGGTAAAACCGCCCGGCAGGGTTTGTGGAATCGTTGTCCACTACGACTTCATTACTTTGTGTATCGCGCTCTCTCGGTAAAAATACCATCGCTCCGGCGTTTTCCAGCATGGGTACCAGATAGGGCAGAACAAAAGCGGTCGGTAACAGGTCCTCCACACTCTGGAAGAGTCTGGGCCGCTGCCACTCCCAGCGTTGATGGGTTTGATTATAGTACCAGCCATGGCTGTTCCACAGGGCGATATTGCGGTTCTGTAAACCGGCAGTAGCTTTCCAGTGGCGCATTCTTCTCACCAGCGGTAAGGGACGACGATATTTTTTGGGAAGACGGGTAGGATCATAATCCTGACGATCGCTGCGGAAATAATTCGGAATCAGTTGTTGAATGGGATATTGCAGGGAGCGCAGAATAAGCCGGTAATTTTTATATTTCCCGCCCAGAGCCTGTCGGATTGCCTGATAGAAATTACTTACATTAGCTTCCCGTAAAGGTGTATAAGAGAAGTGTGAACTAAAATCGACCAGTATGGTCTGCTGCCGGTCATCGATGCGCAGACTATCGATCCGTGTATGCGGGTCCAGTTGAAGAGGATGACCGGTTTTTCGGGCAATATATAGTATACGCTCAATTTTTTTATGCACTTGAATCGCCCGTTTACTCATACCCGAGTAATTATATTTAGGACCGGGAATCACCAGCTCGGGATGACAGGAATTAAACAGAATAACCGTTAAAACAAATAATCCGAAGAATTTAAGGATACGCATTTCAATCCGAACTCCATCTTAGTATTTACTTTTTGAACAGGTATGCAGCCGTATACAGTTTATTTTCTTTGCCGTCATTAACCGCGAATTTCCGGGGGCCGTAAATGGTTCCGGCACCAAATTCGCCTTTTTTATTAAAGGCGTAAAAACTTACATTAAAATTCGGCCGGCCGTCTTTGCGCCGTAGGGAAGGAATTTTTGCATGCTTTACAATTCGTTTTGCCGCTTCCAGACAGGCATCTTTGGGAGAAACGCCCTGACGCATCAGTTCAACAACCAAAAAGCAGCTGAGATTTTTAAGATTCTCTTCACCGCGCCCGGTAGAACCGCAGGCACCTACTTCGTTGTCCACATATAACCCGGCACCGATAATGGGACTGTCTCCAACCCGACCGGGAATCTTAAAAGCCAGGCCGCTGGTTGTGGTCACCCCGGAAATATTACCGTTTAAATCAATGCCCATGCAGGTAATAGTTCCCGTTGTTTTGGATAATTCTTTGTAATTTTTCGGAATATCCGGATTATCTTCAGGAAACCAGTCGTCTTTATCGCTTAACGTTTCTTTCCAATGTAACCAAATTTTCCGCGCTTCATCGGTCAGTAAATTTTCTTCTTTGAAACCATGATCTTTGGCAAACCGCAGGGCTCCCTCGCCTACCAGCAATTCATGGTCGGTTCGTTCCATAACCAGCCTGGCTACTTTAGAAGGGGTTTTAATATGGCGCAGCGCTCCTACCGATCCGGCATTGTGAGTCGGACCGTGCATTACGCAGGAGTCCAGCTCTACCACACCTTCTTCATTGGGCAATCCTCCATACCCTACACTGTGATCTTTGGGATCATTTTCAATGATATTGACTCCGGCAATAACCGCATCCAGGGCATCGGCTCCGGAGCGGATTAATTCCATGGCCTTTTGGGTAGCGCGCAATCCATTGGCGCTGGAGATTACCAGCGGTCCTGCAGCCCAGGATGAACGCTCTGCAGCATGTAAAAATGACGCTGCATTGAATCCTATTCCGCTTAGAATAGACGCTTTAAGAAAGGATCTTCTTTGCATGGAATGCTCCTATTAGTTTGTTAACTAACTTAACTAAAGCCGTCTTCCCTAACTTTGCCTTATGCGTTCAATTAAAAAATTATCTGTTGAAGGATTCCTTTTCCTGCATCAATATAGCTATATTTTTTATTTGTTGAAAGAGATAATCCACAAAGACCGTCCTTCTCCGAATAAAATAGAAGATGAATCCGCTCTAACCGACCCGTTTATGGAAGCGCAGTGTAGCCATGGTCAGCATGGCCCCGCCGAAAACCGTCATTTCCAGCGCTTCTTTCCACAGATAATGCAAAGCCGTGCCCTTTAAATAGATTTCACGAATAACAATCATGAAATAGCGTACCGGGTTCAGATAGGTAATCCATTGAATAACCCGGGGCATATTTTCGATAGGAATAAAAAAACCGGAAAGAAGGATGGCAAAAATACCCAGAAACCAGGTGATAAACATGGATTGCTGTTGATTCCTGGCCAGAGTGGAGGCAAAAATACCCATTCCGAGCGTCGTCATCATGAATAAAAGACTCATCCCATACAGAGTTAAAATATTGCCTTTCATCCATAACCCGAATACCAACCCCGCTGAAATAATGGCTATGGTAAAGAGCAGAAGCCCCACAATAATCAGGGGAATGACTTTTCCCAGAATCAGTTCTCCGCGACGAATGGGGGTAACCATCAATTGTTCCAGGGTACCGATCTCTTTTTCACGAACGATGGTCATTCCCGTTAAAAAAGAGGTGATCAGCATGACCAAAACAGCCAAAATTCCCGGCACAATATTATTCACACTTTCCAGACTGGGATTATATAACATGCGGGCCTCGATTCCCGTCAAATGGATTTCTTTTACCGTTCCCGGTGCATGGGGCAGACGAGGGAACCATTGTTTTTGTAATTTTAATGCGATCTGATTGGCATAGCTGAGGGCAACGCCCGCAGAATTTCCGTCCACGCCATCGGCCAGTAACTGTACTCTGGGTTGACGGCCGGTTTTGAGATCCCTTTCAAAATGAGGGGGAATAACGACTGCCAGTTTTATCTTATTCCGATCCAAAAGATGTACCGCCTCTTTTGCTGTGCCTACCTGGCCCAGGAAATGGAACGACTTCGTATTTGAAAAAGCTTCGACCAAACGGTTGCTCATTTGCGAATGATCCTGATCGACCATGATCATAGGAACATTTTTCACATCCGTGGTGATGGCAAAACCCAGGATGAGCACCTGGATCAAAGGCGCACCGAAGATAAGACCCAGAAAAGCCGGCTCCCGTAAAATCTGCCGGAATTCTTTTTGTATTAAATACAGTATGCGTTGCATGGTTTACTCCAGGGTTGTACGGAATTTTTTAACACTCAATAGCAACAGAAAAAAGCTGATACCAAATAGAAACAATACCTGGCGGGTTAAATCGGCCAGACCGTTCCCTTTTAACATAATACCGCGAATGATCTCCAAAAAGTGCGTGGCCGGAATGGTTATACTCAGATACTGAAAAATTTTGGGCATACTGGCTACCGGAAAAATAAAACCGCTCAACATAATGGTCGGCAGAATCGTGGCCATTAAAGTGGTTAGCATGGCCATACGCTGGGAGTCGGTTATAGTGGAAACGAGCAGACCGAAGCTTAATCCGGTTAAAACATACAGAATTAAGGTAGCGGCCAGAAAAAGGCCCGAACCGATGATGGGCACTCTGAACCATAAATGCCCCAAGGCCACAATCAGAACGCCATCCAGAAAGGCAATCAGAATATAGGGGATCACTTTACCCACTAAGATTTGTAAGGGGCGCACCGGGCTGACCAGAATCTGTTCCATGGTTCCTCGCTCTTTTTCGCGCACAATGGCGATACTGGTCAGTAAAGAGCTGATGAGCAGCATAATGATGGCAATCAGACCCGGTACAAAAAAATTATGGGCCTTTAAATCCGGATTGTACAGGATACGTGGTTCCATCAGGAACGGTTGAACCAGATGAGGATTGTTTTTAAACGTAAAGCGGGCATTAATTTGTAATAAATATTTGTAAATATAGTTAGCGGCATTGGGATCACTGGCATCCACTAAAAGTTGAATCTTCGTATTTTGTTTGGAATGAAGGCTGCGGGCAAAATCCGACGGAATAATCAGCGCGCAGCGCGCTTTTCGCTCTTTAAATAACCGATCGAATCCTCTCTCCGGAATATCGAAGGCCGTTACCTTGAAGAACGAAGTAGATTCGATTTGGTGAATCAACTGACGACTCTGCGGCGTTTTGGAATAATCGGTAATGGCAATTTCGATTTGTTTCATATCCAGGGTAATGGCATAACCGTATAAAAAGAGCATGATAATGGGCTGAATGATGATAATCACCAGGGTTTGCGGATCGCGCAGAATATGGTGGAACTCTTTACGTATGATGCTCAGCAGGATGCGGTTCATCGTTCCTCCCGGTGTTCGATATTCATAAAAACATCCTGCATGGTGCGGGCATGATATTTGGCTTTTAATTCCCCGGGGGGGCCGATTTCGACGATTTTACCGAAGCGCATTATGCTGAGCCGATTACAATATTCGGCTTCATCCATGTAATGGGTGGTCACGAAGACCGTTTTACCCCTTGCCGCCAGTTTGTAAATGAGCAGCCAGAAATTACGGCGTGAAACGGGATCGACACCGGAAGTCGGTTCATCTAAAAAAATTATTTGCGGATCGTGCAAAAGCGTGGTGCTCAGAGCCATGCGCTGTTTCCATCCCAGAGGAAGGTCCGCCGTTAGTTTGTTAGCCTGATCCCATAAGTTCAAATAATCGAGCAGCTCCCGTGTTTTCTCTTTAATTTGTTTGCGGCTCAGCCCGTATACTCCGCCATAAAACTGGATATTTTCGCGAACGGTTAAATCTTCGTACAGACTGAAGCGCTGACTCATATACCCGATGTGCATCTTAATCTGTTCCGCCTCGGTATAGACGTTAAAGCCGGCAATCGAAGCCTGACCGGATGTCGGCAGAAGCAGGCCGCAGAGCATACGGATTGTGGTCGTCTTACCGGCCCCGTTGGCCCCTAAAAAGCCGAATATTTCACCTTTTTGTACGGAAAAAGAAACCCGATCCACTGCGGTGAATTTGCCGAAATTTCGGGTTAATTCGCGGACGGATACCGCCATGGTATCGTCTTCCATGGGTACTGTATCGGCAGTATTAGAATTTTGTATCTGGCTCATTTTTCGAAGAATTCCTGATTTTAATCCAGCTAAGTAAATGGTTCAACCATGCATGAGTTTCAGAAAGACATCTTCCAGGCTCGGCTTAATGCGTTCGATCTTTGTAATGGTTAGCCTCTTTTCCTGCAAATAATTCCTTAATTGTTCTTCCGTTCTTTCCCGTGGAAGTGTTATGTGTACTCCCTCGCCGAACAGGTTCGCGACATACAGAGAATCGTCATGGTAGATTTGTTCGAACACTTCATGGGGCTGCGGACAGTGCAGTACATAGAGGGGATCGGTAAATTGTTTTTCCAGCTCCTGCGGCTGATCCAGGGCCAGAATACGCCCTGCAAACATTAAGCCTACCCGATCACACTGTCCGGCTTCATCCATATAAGCCGTGGTTACCAGAATGCTGGTTCCCTGCCGACGACTTTGCGTTTTTAAAATTTCCCAAAACTCATGACGGGAGACCGGATCCACACCGAAAGTCGGTTCATCCAATATTAACACATCGGGCTGATGGATTAACATACAGGAAAGGGCCAATTTTTGTTTCATACCGCCGGACAGGTCCGCAGCCCGACGCTTTTTAAAAGGCCCCAAATGAGAAAAGGCATAGAGTTCTTCTTTTCTCTGCTTCTGCTTCTGTTTCGGAACCTGAAACAGATCCCCGAAAAAATCAAGATTTTCCTCAACCGTCAGATCCGGGTAAAGACTAAAACGTTGCGGCATGTAACCAATGCGTGAGCGAATATAGGTAGGATTGTCACGTATGTTTTTCCCCATATAGAGTATTTCACCTTCATCGGCAAGGAGTAGAGATACCACCGAACGAATAATAGTCGTCTTGCCCGCCCCGTCCGGTCCGATCAGACCCAGAATCTCTCCCTTCCGCAGGTTAAAACTAACTCCCTTAACGGCAGGGACAGAGCCATACGATTTTTTTAGATTTCGTATTTCAAGAGGATCCATAGAAGTTTTATTTTCCCCTCCGATAGAATGAGCTTACCTGTTGGATACACAAACTTAGTTTTCCCCGCCGGTACTTTCTTTAATGCTGACTTGTACGGGCATGCCGATTTTTAAAATATGATCCGGATTGGATACGTTGATTTTTACGGCATAGACCAGTGAGGTCCGTGTTTCTTTAGTCAGGATCGTTTTGGGAGTAAATTCGGCTTCACTCGAAATCCATTTGATCCGTCCCGGGAAGCTCTTCTGCAATCCGTCTAAATGAATTTCCGCTTTTTGGCCCAGCTTTATTCTCTTTAAATCGGCTATGGGCAGATAAACCGTTGCCTGTAAAACAGATAAATCGGCCAGTTCAAAAAGAGGTAATCCGGGAGCGGCCAATTCCCCCGCTTCAATAAACCTGTTGATTACCACCCCATTGAGAGGCGAGATAACACGCGTATCTTGCAGAGACAGGTTTAATTGATCAATCGCTGCCAGTAATTGTACTTTTTTACTCTCTAAAACCTGCAGATTCATTTTAGCGGCTTCTAATTGCGATTTTAAAACCTGTACTTTGGTCTGCAATTCATCACGGGATTGTTCGGTGGCGGCTCCCTGATCCACCATACGCACCGTCTTCTGCCATGTTTTCCGGATCAGATCCAACTGGGCTTTCACCTCCATAATCCGGGCCTCGGCAACAGACCTGCCGGCGGTTAATTCTTTCAATCCCGCTTGCTGCTGACGTAGCTGAGCTAAAATACGGTCCTGATTAATGACCAAAAGTAACTGTCCCTTTTGCACCGCATCGCCTTCATCCTTAAAAAGCGAATCGACCGTACCGCCAATCTGAGCCGAGATTCGGGTAATATTTGCATCCAGACGACCGTCATAGGTGCGGATGGATTCGTTATTCTTCCCGCAGGAGAACATGGCTATGAAACTTAGAAAAATTAAGAAACGGATCATCATATTCATTATTTTATACTCCACTGATTTAAGGGTTTTCCGGAAAGATATTCGATTTCAGTATATTTAAGAGTCAGTTGAAGTTTCTGCAGGCGATAGTTCAGTTCGGCCTGAACTTGTTCCAGATTCGATCGATTGAAATCAGTTGCACTACTCATACCCTGCTCATATTGCGAGCGAGTTATAGCTAATTTCTTACGGGAAATTTCAAACGCCCGCCGGGCCACTTCCACACTTTGACGAAGAGCATCGAATTGACGGAGCGCTTCCTCATATTTTAACTCGATCTGGTCCTGCAATATCTGTTTTTGAATATCCGTTTTACGGACTTGCACCTGTTTTGCCTGCACCTGCAAACGGTCGCTTCCCCAACTGAATAAATTCCAGTTTAAACCGATGCCCCACACTCCGTAAGCCATCCATTTATTTTGAATCATATCCACACCCGGTTTTCCATATTTATAGGCGGCCTGCACTACTACCTGAGGGAAATACCCGGCTTTCTGCATCCGAACACCTGTCTCGGCCATCCTTTTATGGATCGCAATGCTCTCTAATTGATCCTGAGATGAAATTTGTAGTAAAGGCAGCTCCCCGGGGACGACCACAGACAAAATAGTATCTACCTGCACGGGTTGGCCGACCAATTTATCTAAGCGATCCGAAGCCGTCGCCTTTTTTTCCATAGCGGATATAATTTTTTGTTTATAGTCCAGTTCAGCCAAAGAGAGAGAAAGCGAATCAATCGGCAGGGCCATACCCTGTTGAACCAATTCTGCAACCTTGCGCTTTTGCTGTTCAACTCGTTTTTGGGCAGCTATCAGAATATCCAACCGCAAGCCAGCCATTTGTACACCCCGGTATGCGCTGATTACCGAGAAAGCCGTCTCTCTGCGGGCTTGATCGAGTTGCACAGTGCTCAGATGCTTCTGTTCCCGTTTCATCTTTACCTGATTCTGCTGTGCCCATCCGCTAAATAAGACATAGTTGGCAGAAAGTCCGGCATCATAGGAATCATACACACCTAAATTTACATCCGGCATGCGAAAAGGAACAGTTGCCGGAAACTGCAATCTGGCCACATCCGTTACATGACGGTAGGAAGCATCTAATTGAATACGGGGCAAGAGAGAACGCCAGGCAGCCCTGCGCTCCAAATCCGTACTAAGGGTATCGAGACGACTTACCTGAACAAGGTGGTTTTGTTTCATGGCCAGGTCAACCACCTGAGATAACGGTTGGGCTTGTAAAGTACTGGCCCCAAAAAGAATCAGCATTAATCCAATAAATTTCTTCTGCATCATGTACGATCTCCTCCGGGAAAAATACCATAGGCAATGATATTGAAAATAGCTTCTTTCCTTTCTTCGATAAAGCGGTCACGATCGGTGAATCCCTCTTTTAATAGGGTAATTTTTAATAACGGTTCACCGATAAAAAAGAACAAACAGGCCCCCAAGATGGTAATGATTAACTGGCGTGGATCGAGTGGCACAATCTCCCCCCTGTCGATGGCTCGCTGTATGGTATCCAGTACTTTCCGGGGAACAATATCTTTTCTTTGAACCAGACGATTCAGAACGGATGAAACGATTTCGCCACCCTCACCTATTTCACGTAAAATAAATAGCGGTAATTTGGGGTTATTACGCAATATTTCAATGTAATCACGGATAAAAGAACGGATAATTTCTTCAACCGAAAGATTCTTATCCAGGATTTTCATTACATCGGATATATTTTTCCCCAAAGATTTTTCAATGACGGTGGCATATAAGTTATCTTTACTGCGATAGTAATAATGAAGCAGGGCCTTGTTTATTCCGGCCCGGTCAGCGATTTCCTGCATACGTGCCCCGTGTCGACCTTTTTCAATGAAGACCTGCATGGCACTTTGCAGAATCAACTCCTCGGTGGCATGAAGTTTATCCATTTGGTTTATCCATTAAGTTTAACCATCCAGTTAAATATAAAACGCAGAATAAATAAAGTCAAATTAATTTCATTATTTACTCCCTTTTTAACGGAATTTGGCGGGGTATCCTGCAAAAAAAACAGGAAAAAACCCCTACCAAAGAATAATGCTAGGCAGAATTGGATTGGAGTGCATTCAATAATTCATAGGCAATCGGCTTAATACTTTTCAGCCATTTCGAATTTTTAAGGGCCGGTAATAATTTTTCAATCGGAAAATCCGGTGGCAGCTTTTTTTCTTTTTTAAGATTATAAAAAACATGATGGATCCCGGCTAAAACAAAGATAGAATCTGATTTATCAATTAATGTTTGTAGAAGGGGCTGGATGGATTGACTTCCCAGCTTAATAAGTCCTTCTGCTGCAATCCAGCGAAGATCGCCCTCATCATCTTCCAAAGCTTTGATGAACAGTGGTATTGAACCGGTGTATCCGATTTCTTCTGCAGTTTTTAAGGCCTCCCAACGATTAATATGTTTAGGATTATTGTATAATTCCAACAAGTAACCGCTTACGGTATTACCCATGGCTACAAGTTTTTCCCGTGCTTTTTTCCGTTCCATACCGTTCTTACTGCCAAGAGTTTTAAGTAATCTCCGGATTTCCCTGTCTTCAATATTTATTGTTTTATCCATTATCAATCCTTATTGTATAAATAATTATTAACGACGAAACTTTATTCCAGTGTGATCTAACAATCTATATGCCTGGACCTTCAGGAAGTCGGTTATTAAAAATGCGGTCAGGGCGTATCCCCACACAAATAGAGCCAGCTTCCACGAGATCGGAGTTATAAACCAGCCATATACGGCAACAAGTGTTGCCAGGATTTTGGTAATTACGGCTGACCAGAAGAGAATCGCACTGGGTTTAATAGACCAGAAAGGGCCACGTGTCCGGGTTAAGAATATGGTTAAATGTCCGGCAACGGCCAGTTTTAGAAAAATGAAGGATTGCATCATTTCTCTTGAAAGATGTAAAACCTCCTGGGCAATATAAAATATCCCAAAAGAGCTAACCACTCCGATAAACCCTAAAATAGTGGACATACTTAGAATAACTCTCATATCCCATTTCTCTGGGTCATTAGAATAATGGACATTATCATAGGCAATAGCCATGATCGGAGCATCGTTAAATAAGGCCAGAAGAACGATCATGATAGCTGTTACCGGATAGAAATTGAAAACCACAATGGCAAGCGTAATAAAGAAAAGTACTCGAATCGTTTCGGCAATACGATAGATAGCATAGCTGTTCATACGCTGGAATATCTTCCGGCTTTGCTTTATGGTATCAATAATAACCGAAAGCCCGGGCAAAGTAAGCACAATATCGGCGGCAGATTTAGCTGCATCGGTTGCACCGGCGACCGCTATTCCCGCATCAGCTTTTTTAAGAGCCGGGGAGTCATTAACGCCATCGCCCGTCATTCCGACGATATGATCATTTTTCTGGAGCAATTCCACGATATGATATTTATGTTCGGGATACACCTGTGCAAAACCATCCGCATCTTCTACGATCTGTGTAGCCACTCTGTCAGGTTTATCCAGGAAAGAGGAAGCCTGAAGAATATTTGTGCCCAGATTTACCTGTTGTGCGATTTGCTTACCGATAGCGACGTGATCACCGGTAACCATTTTAACCTCAACACCCATATTTTGTGCTGTTTTAATCGTTTCTGCAGAATCTTCCCTGGGTGGATCAAACAAAGGAATGAGTCCGACATATTGCCAATTTCCCTGCTCGGTAGTTCTGGCAACGCCAAGTGCTCTAAATCCTTTAGCAGCAAAATCCTCTATTTGTTTATTGACAAATTCGTTTATTTTTTCGATTCTATGTCATTTTGTGTGGGTAATATACTGAAAATATCTTAAATTTGCTTCATGAATTCAGCACATTTATTTACACAGGCATTGGGTTTGCTTCCGCCCTGGTATGTAGAAAAGATAGAATTTTCC
>JALSTK010000075.1 GCA_026983775.1 Calditrichia bacterium | reverse complement strand
TATGTTTTTTCCGGTATCCTCCGTATGAAAATTCGCCTCCCCTCGCTTCAGAAGCGTCCGGGGAAACCAGCCCGCATATCACCCGGGGGAAGCGTGCGGCACCGGTCGGGCCCGGATGATTTGCAGGGTAAGTTCAAATATATAAAAATAAAATGGTTGCATTGTGATTTATTCGGCACTTATTGGGGGATGTTTAACGTTAAACGTAAATATATTTGACCCTGCTTAACGACAGGTTTGTCCTTCGAAAGAGCATAACCCATGGCAAGGCGTAATCCGTTCTGACCGAAGGAAACCTGTCCGCCGAAGCTGTAAACCGTTTGCAGTTCCGTATTTTTCAGCAGAGCCCAGTCCCAAAAAGCGCTTACCGCCAGATTATTAACAGGGATATATAAAAGTTTTAGCGCGCTTCGTTTCTCTAAAAAATAGACGATTTCGGTACTGTTCCATAGCATGGAGTTGGCATAAATATCCCGTCGCAACCCGCGAACGGACCGGGTTAAGGTATAGTCCCGCGGGAAATCGAATTCATAAAAACGGTCGATCCCCGTAGTTTTGTAAGGTGCGGGCCGTCCCGATATTTTTATATAGCTCATTTTGCTTTTTAGGCCCAGCTCTTCGAGAAAAAGATTACCGGCCAGTTTCATATTCAATTCGTAAACTGAAAAAGGATAATCGCGGGACAGGGTATGGAAGAGGGAAGCGCCGATCCTTATCTCTCGCCTGGGAAGAACCGGGTAATAGGTGGTGGGCAGCAGATAATGAAAACTTGCTCCGCTTTTTAGTCCCCAGTATTGAAAACGACGGGGAGCATTCCGCCCTTTTTCGAAATAATAAGATTGATAGGATGCGCCCAGGGTCGGTTGAATGCGCGTACGTCCGTTACCGTTTAAGAAAAATGAATGCTTCCAGGAAAGGGAAGCGAGATTTCGGTACAGATCGAGTTCGGAAACGTTTTTCGGGGTGAAAAAAATCGGGCCGTGGTAATAGACGGCACTGATATTGCTGTTGAAAATTTTTAGATCGTCCTGCAGGGCGAAGAGCGCTCTTTGCCATCCTTCCTTTTCGAAATAAATGAGGGAAGCGGACAAAATTTGACGCTGCAGCGCCTCCATCCATACCGTGCTTCCGAAAAACCCCGTTCCTATTTTGGCATCGTATTCCGGTAAAAGAACAGTGGCCAACTGGGTTAACGGAAATTGGGGGAAAGGAACGCGTTGTACCGTGCCGACGGTCACCGTGGAATCGGGCAGAGGGAAAAGATTAACGGGCGCGGGAAGTTTCCTTCTCCATGTACCGTATTTTTCGGAAAGGGAGGAAGAGAGGGGAAGAACGGATCGCTTGAGCAAAGAATCAACGGCAATGCTTAAAATCCGCTCCTGCCGGAACGCATCCCAGGTGCTGAAAATAAGGGTCCGTTTTTCATGATCCACTTCTTTAAGAAACATGGGTTGTTGCATATTCCGCAGGATCCGGAAAGAGCGTTTTTTTAAATTATAGACGGCAACGGCCGGATTATCGTCTAAGAAGCGGTTAAAGAGAATGAGTGAGTCATTCAGACTTAAAGGGTGTCGGTCATCGGCGGCATCATTGGTGAGGGCGGTTAATCGTCCTTTCTGCCATTCAAAGAGATCATGAAATCCGTTTTTACGCTGGCCGTCGAAGATCAGCGTCCGGCCAGCGGCCACGGTCAGATATCCGACGGGCATATCGGTTCTCAGCAGAATCCGTTTTGTATGATCCTGCAAATTATATTTGATGAGTGTGGAATGGTCGGCAGAAATATCGGATAAAATCAGATGCCGATTATCGGCAAATACAGCGCAACGTGCCCGTAAATCTTTATCGATGGTGCCGGTTCGACCCGATTCCCGGTCATATACAAACCAGCGATAACGTGATTGCAACTGATCCGAGCGGATGCCGTATTGCCATACCCCATAGGCGATAAACCGTTGGTCGGGACTGATAAACAGATCGGTGCTGATACGGGTGCTGATTTCTGTGAGACGAAGAATTCGATTCTGTTTCAGCCGGGCAATAAATGCCGTTTGGTACAGGTGATTTCCCGCAATTTTTGAGCGCACCAGGTAGGTTGAATCCGTATCCTGTAAAGGGATGACCTGATAATCAGCGTAACCGAATTCAGGCATTTTTTTTGCGCCGAGACTATCGGGATAGGCGGCGTATTTAGACCCGTAGAAGAGCACCAAACGGCGAATGAACTCCGGGAACAATTTATCCGGTTTCTTCCCGTAGACCGCCTGAAAAGCGTCATCGAAATCCAGGTACCAGCCGTGGGCTTTGTAAGACATCAGTTTGATGAGCGAAGAATCACCGTACGTGGCGGCCAGATAGCGGATAAAACCGTTGGCCGAGGCATAGAGCAGGCGGCCGTCGCTGCCGTTGGCCATGGCGGAGTAAGTTAATCTGCCGGAAAAGAGGGCATTTCGCAAATAGAGATCGCCCCGAAAGGCATTCCACTTTTCGGCAAAATACTGGGCGATGCCTTCATAGAACCAGCGGGGCAGGGTGAGATTGGCCAGTTCCCCGAAAAAATTAAATTTCCGCCGGATTTTCCGGAAGGTGACATAGTGGGCCAGTTCATGGCTTAAAACCATTTTATACCAGGGATCGGTTGCAGTCCACAGGGGCATATACATGGAAGAACGGGCGTAAATCACCACCGCATGATCCAGGGCAAAACCATTGGAAATATCCGGAGCATCGCTCAGGATGATGCGTACCCGTTTCTTTCCCAATATTTTGGGATTCAGACCGTGCATACGGGCCAGACGGGGAATGGCCTTTTCCGCTATGGTCAGCAGCGATTCGGCCAGAACCTGTTGTCCCTGTTCATATTCCACCCGGGAATAGTGTCCCTCGATTTGCCACCAATCGCCAGCATGAACCGTATACATGGAAAAAAGAAAAAAGAACGCAAAGAATAGAGTTGTTTTTCTCATTCTGATCGAACCTTTTTAAAATAGGGAAAGAACCTGAAATAAGGATTCCGCTTAGTTACCTGCCGCCGAATCCGGCCTGCCTGCCGCGCAGTGTTTCCCGCGCTAAACCCCTTCCTTCCGTGGGGGCGAAGTTTATGTATTCCATAAGTTAATAACCGGGGAATTGTCTCACAAGTTAAATGAAGATTTTTGATCCGTAAAGCTGCACGTATTCCACGGTAACCCTCTCGTGAACCGGCACGACAAGATGGGCACGCAAAGCTGATTTTACGGTTCGGTCAGGTTTGCCTCACAGATTAAAACAGACCACTTTGGGTTCGGTCATTTCCTGCAGGGCAAAACGGATACCCTCCCGGCCCAGACCGCTTTTTTTAACTCCACC
>JALSTK010000074.1 GCA_026983775.1 Calditrichia bacterium | reverse complement strand
GAAGAACTTGTTCGGAACAAGTATCCGGAACTGAGGCATATTACCTTTTATACCTCCTTTGGGGAAGCTTTCGGGGGGCTCCGGCCCTCAGAAGCCGCCTTGATCGACTGGCACGATTATCAGGACGAATTGGAACTGCTTATTCCTGTAGAAAACGGTGAGAAAGTAAAGAAATACCGCCTGGCCATCCTGTTTTTTCAGCAACAGAAGGAAGAGACGGCAAAGAAGATTTTAGGATAGTTTTTTGGAGCCGGAGTGTGTTATATTCCGGCTTTTTTTGAGGCGTTTAATTTCATCTCTTAAGAGAGCCGCCCGTTCGAATTCCAGATTAGCTGCAGCAATTTGCATCTCTTTGGTCAAACGATCGATCAGCTCTTCCCTGCTGAGTGCATCTCCATAGACAATCTCCGGCTCGGCAATAGCGGGTACGGATTTGCGCACGTCGGCTACTGACGTGGCTTGTAAGATTTGTTCTGCGGTTTTAAAGATAGTCTGAGGCGTTATGCCATGCTCCCGGTTAAACTGAAGTTGCTTTTCCCTGCGACGTCCGGATTCTTCCATAGTTTTGCGCATGGAATCCGTAATGCGATCGGCATAAAAAATCACTTTACCACCCACATTCCGGGCGGCGCGTCCCGCGGTCTGCATCAACGATACATAGGAGCGTAAAAAACCTTCCTTATCGGCATCGAGAATAGCCACCAGAGAGACCTCGGGCAAGTCCAGTCCCTCGCGTAACAGATTGATGCCTACCAAAACATCAAATTCCGCCAGACGCAAATCACGAAGGATGCCTACCCTTTCCAGAGCATCAATTTCCGAGTGCAGGTAACGTACCCGGATACCTGCCGTTTGAAGATAATCGGTCAGGTCTTCGGCCATACGTTTGGTCAGGGTGGTGACCAGCGTACGTTCTTTTTTACCCGTCCGTTCTTTTATTTCATCGATCAGATCGTCGATTTGGGTGGCAACCGGTCGGATTTCAATTACAGGATCGATCAGACCCGTAGGACGAATGACCTGTTCGACGATGACTCCTTCACTTTTTCGCAGCTCATATTCAGCAGGGGTGGCCGAAACGAAGATGACCTGATTCAGATGCTCTTCAAATTCCGGGAACTTCAGCGGACGGTTATCCAAAGCACTGGGCAAACGAAAACCGTATTCCACCAGAGTCTTTTTTCTGGAATAGTCGCCGTTGTACATAGCCCGTATCTGGGGAATCGACTGATGGGATTCATCAATAAAGAGTAAAAAATCTTTGGGGAAGAAATCCATCAGCGTATAGGGCGGTTCTCCCGGCTTTCTTCCGGCCAGATAGCGTGAATAATTTTCTATACCGGAACAGTATCCGATCTCTTCCATCATTTCCAGATCAAAATTAGTGCGCATTTCCAGACGCTGAGCTTCCACTAACTTATTTTCCTGCCGCAATTCTTTCAGGCGGATTTCAAGATCACGACGAATCTGTTCCCGGGCAGAGCGCATCTTTTCTTCCGGAGTTACAAAATGCTTGGCCGGAAAAATAACCGCCTGAGATACTTTGTTCATAGTCTTGCCGGTCAAAGGATCGATGGTCTTGATCTTTTCCAGTTCATTACCGAAAAATTCCAGACGGAAAGCGAATTCTTCGTAAGCCGGGAAAATATCCAGGATATCACCGCGTAAGCGAAAGGTGCCCCTTTGGAAATCGAAGTCATTACGCGTATACTGAATTTCCACCAACTGCTTTAGCAAATGGTTGACATTAATAACCGTTTCGGCCTCGATCCGCACCATCATGCTTTTATAATCGGTCGGCGATCCGATACCGTAAATACAGGAAACACTGGCCACTACAATTACATCGCGCCGCGCCAGTAAGGAACTGGTAGCTTTAAGACGTAAACGGTCAATTTCATCATTAATGGAAGAATCTTTTTCGATATAGGTATCCGTAGTGGGCAGATAAGCCTCGGGCTGATAATAATCGTAGTAGCTGATAAAATATTCCACGGCATTTTCCGGGAAAAAGGCTTTAAATTCACTGTATAACTGAGCGGCCAGGGTTTTATTATGGGATATGATTAACGTGGGTTTATTGGCCCGGGCGATAACATTAGCCATGGTGTAGGTTTTACCGGAACCGGTCACACCCATCAGGGTCTGGAATTTTTGGCCCTGCCTGAGCCCTTGCACCAGCTCTTCGATGGCCTGCGGTTGGTCGCCCTGCGGCCGGTAAGTGGAAACGAGTTTAAATGTATTCATGGTTCCTAAGGGATTTGGTTCGTTTCATACTTGAACAAGAGCAAGATAAAAAATATTTCACTCGATTGAAAATGATATCGCTTAAAATAAAAAGGAGTGCATTCGATTTTTTGCAGCGGTCCGATTTTCACTCCTTTTCCCAAACAAATGAGGCTCTACTGGGGTTCTTATGAAGTCATATATTAAATAAAGACTGACAATATGATTTTACTGCTTAGTTCATTTTGCATTTAATAATAAAAGTATCCGAAGGATACGAATATGAGTAGCCACAGGCGGAGCCTGTGGTAAAGCGGTAAAAGCGAGCGTGACGCTGAAGGCGTCGAATTTGGAACACAGAGCATTCTAACCCCTATACATTGAAAGGCCTGGTTTATTTTACCCCTTCGCGGTAACCCTACTCGGTTACATCTTGCCCACAGGCTTTGAGCCTGCCCGGCGGCTGGCGGGTGTGTCTACTCATATTGCATCACTTCGTGATGATTTAAAGATAGGGTGTGAATTAAATCTGATTTTTTAGAAAAACGATTTAAGGATGGTATTTTTGCGGCGTTTAACCACAAAAAACCCGGTAGAGCCATAAATTATTTCATTTGGAAAATGAATTCTCAGGGCTTATTTTAGAATAAATTATATATAATGGAGGTTCTATTAAATGACGGTGAAATGGTTCCTATTCTTCATTCTTATTCTTTCGATGGTTCATTGCCGAAAAACGAAGCCCGCAACGGATTTAAAGACCGGGCAGAAAAAAACAGCAATCCAATCAGATATACGGATCGGCAGTAAAGTCATACATGATGAAATCCCCGGTTCGGCTTACCGGAAACGCGCCACCCGGTATTTTGTAATTCACGGTAGCGATACATCCGATTTCAGGCCCGTTTTTATGGAATCAGCGGACGGAGGCATGGTTAGCATCAACATGCGTTTCAAAAAGACGTTATCCTACAAAGAGCATATCGGACAATTAAAATTAATTCTGCCGTTTGCTTTTCGGGAGTATGCATCGGACTCGCTGAGAGATATCTATATAGGACGATTGATTAAAGCAGGTTCGCTGGCCTTGCAGGTAACCGATCAATTTGTCACCACCTTTGGAAAGTTGAAAGCAATCAGAATCGCAGATTATCCTAAGATTGAACAGGTCTTGCTTACCTCTGAATTAGCAAAGGATTTAAACCGCCTTCTTCGACCCTACGGCCTTTCGGTGGAGCACTTTGTTATTGAGAAAGCTTTTTTTGCAACAAAGAATCAATTTTTAAGCAATAATAAAATCATACCCGGCCATTCCGGCATACCGGATAAAATTTTAGATTGCCAGGTTGGGATGCACATAAGAAAGAGGGTGGACCGGCACAAGGAATGAGCTCATACACGTATCCAAACCGCTACCAAGCGGTAGAATAAATTAGTGCGATTTAATCAGATTAAAAAGGTATAGACTCTCCTTCCCCGTTAAACGCTTCCCGCAGCACGGCCTGCATCAACTGTTCGGCCTGCGCTTGGCGCGCTTTGACCTGCTCTTCCAGCGCGTCGATTTTGGCCATCAACCTATCCATCTTCTCTACAATAGCTTGTTACTCGGCAAGGGGAGGTATAGACAGAATTGCTTTTCTTGCATCTTCTGTCCTTAATCGTGGCATTCTCATACCAGATACAACTTTTTCAGTATATTCAATAAATCTTTTAGTTTTTAAAGATATCCTTAAATAGTAGGGATTTATTTCTGTCTTTATTGGCATTATCTCTGTTGTACAGACACCATCATCATCAGCGACCAAAACTTTGTCTAAATAAGGCCTTAACTTTCCATATAAGACGTAATCTTTTTTAAATATACTTTTTGTGCTTTTAGATTTTCTATCTACATACTTAAATCTTTTTAGTAATTTAGAAGTAATTTTTTCTATATCTTCTAATTCTAAAACCCAAGTATCGCTTTTAATTTGTTTAGGCTCTATCTTTTCTGCAATACCATAATTTGAAATATCCCCCAACCTGCACCACACCCACCATTTCGGCAGGTCAAAGGGTTTTCCTGCCTTGCCGGCAGGCAGGTCTTCATCGCTTATGGGCGGCAATTCTTTCATTCTCTTCGTGCCCTTTGTGCCCTTTGTGAGCTTTTCCTTCTCGGCTTTGATTTTTTCCAGTAAGGCTTTGGCGGAATTGTCGGGGTCGCTCTCACGAAGCTCACGAAGCTCGCGAAGGTTTTTTCCGCTTTCCTTTGCTAATTGAAGCATCCGCTGTTTGTGCCATGCGGCGGTGAGTTTGCCTTGCACCGCTTCCTGTAAAACGGCCTGGATGAGTTGTTTTAGGAGGGATCGTTGGTTTTCTAATTCAAGATTTATTTTCGAAACTTCTTTATCAGAAAGGTCTACTGTACTAATTACTTGTAATGGTTTCGTAAATATATCCGAACAGGTGGCGGTCTTCGGAACTGTTAAAATCAATGTTATTCAATTTGTTAATAACCTGCCGGATAACCGTTCAGTTTTTCATATAATTATTGGTGCCGGAAAAAATCTCGCGAATAATCAAAGCGCGTTTATTGCCGTCGCTCACGTCAAGGCTATTCAAAGTAGAGAACAAGGTATTGTCGATAAATTCCTGCAATTCGGTTCCGAACACAAGGAAACGAAGGCGGCAAAATCGATTTAAGAAACGATTCGTAGATAAGTCTAGGGTCCCAATCCGGCCGTGGGCTTTTCTTATTAGTTCCGTGAAAAGAAATTCCGCTCTGCGGGCTTTATGATGTCCCATAATCAAACCAAGAGCCCACCGGCAGGTATTTTCGAATCCCCTGCTCGATCCCAAAAGCTGAAATAGCGGCCGTTACCAACGACGACCGCTTTTATCGATTTGAGGATCAAACCTATGTTGAGCAAGGCCCGGGAGGTGATTTATCGCCGATCCGGGTAAGGCGGAGGCGGCGGAATTGTCTTTTCCTGAGTCTTTAATTCCTGCATAATCACTTCGATGGCTTTATTCAGTTGCTGATCGATTCCGGCGAATTCCTTGGCCGGATCGTTATCCACTACGATGTCCGGATCCACCCCATGTCCTTCAATGATCCACTTGGAACCGTCTTTGGCATAGATGGCAAATTCCGGTTTGTACAAATAACCGCCGTCCAACAAAGGCAGGGAATTACGAATCCCCACAACACCGCCCCAGGATCTTTTACCGATGAGTTTACCCAATTTGTCCATCTTAAAGCGGTAAGGGAAAATATCACCGTCCGAAGCGGAGTGTTCATCCATCAAGCAGACCTTGGGTCCCCACAGAACGGCATTAGGATCCGTATCCGGGGTGGTGTTACGGGCAATATCCATCATAACCACCTGGCGACGCAAGCGTTCGATCAGTAAAGGAGATACACTACCGCCGCCATTACCCCGTACATCAATGATCAAGGCCTTTTTCTTTAACTGGGGATAGTAGTATTTTGCGAATTCCACCAGCCCTTCCCGTCCCATATCCGGAACATGCACATAACCCACTTTACCGTGAGTGGCCTGGTTCACTTTCTCTATATTTCCCTCCACCCAATCATAATAATAGAGCTGCTGTTCACTGGCGATGGGAATGACCACGGATTGGTGGCTGCCAGTAATCTGCGGCCTGGAATTCAGGGTAAGAGTCACTTGCTTACCTACCGTGTTAACCAATGAAGCATAGATATTCTTCATTTGATTGGTAGGTTTGCCGTTCACAGCCAGAATAAAATCCCCTTCCTTAGCTTCAACGCCGATCGCGGTTAAGGGTGACTGTAAAGACTTATCCCAGTTTTGGCCGTGCAGGATTTTCTTGATTTGATAGAAACCGGATCGGGAATCACGCACCAGAACAGCACCCAACAAGCCGGTTTTAATACGTTTGGCTTTAGGATAATCACCACCGCCCACATACGTGTGGCCGGAATTAATCTCACCGATCATTTCACCGAGAATATAGGTCAAATCAGCCCGATGATTGACATAAGCTACCAGCGGTTCATATTTTTTACGAATGTTTAACCAGTCGATTCCATTCATATTCGGTGCATAAAAAAATTCCCGCATCTGACGCCAGCATTCTGTATAGATCTGCTGCCACTCGGCATGATGATCCAGGTGAACCTGCATATCCTTTAATTTCAACTTTGATTCGTCCTTAATCTTTATCTTTGCCTTGGGTAAATCAATAATGGCATAGGTCTTTTTCTGGGAAACCAGCATCTTTTTTTGATCGGCGGAGATTTCGTAACCGTCTATCTGCCCCAATTCGGTTTCTTTCCGCTCCTTCAGGTCATACATAAGCAACAAAGGTTTTTTATCCTTGCTGCCCTTGCGGTTATAGTAGAGACGATCCCCAACAGAAACCAGGTGGCTGTAACTGGAGGCCTCAATAGGCAGAGCAACGATGCGTTGTTCAAGACCCCGGGTATCTACCTTCACCACAGGAACCGGCTTTTCTTTTTTATCTTTCGTCTTTTTCTTTTCCGAAGTTTCTTTTTTCTTACCTGTTTCCACTTCATCACTTTTGGGTTCGAAGGGGGATTTAACATCTTTCGCCAAAGTTACCAGAAAGATACGGGCCATATCCTGAAAGGCATAGTCGTATTCTACCCAACTATAGATGGGATTAAAATCGCGGTTGGATACAAAGAATAGGTATTTCCCGTCGGAACTGAAAGCGGGGCTGCCCGAAGCGTACCAACCTTTGGTAACCTCGAAACTCTTGTCGGTATTTAACGAATAGAGATAGACTTTCTGCATCCCTTTTCTTTCCGGTCTGGCATAGGCGATCCATTTACTATCCGGTGACCAGCCATATTCCCGTATTTCCCAGGCCTCCGCTTTAGCCACATCCTTTATTTTTCTGGTGCGAATATCCACATAACGTAAACGCAATCTTTTATCCGACCAGAGTAGTTTTTTACTGTCCGGCGACCAGTAGATTTGGTATTTGTATGTATCTTCCCCGCCGGTGATGCGTATGGCCGGGCTGCTGCCGTCCTGTTTGATGATGTAAATTTCATCTTCACCGCTTCTATCGGAAATGTATGCGATCCACTTGCCGTCCGGAGACCATTTGGAATTGCGTTCATGAACTCCCGAAGTAGCCGTTACATTACGGGTCGGACCCTGTTTGGCCGGAACGGTAAATACATCCCCCCGGGCGCCGAACAAGGCCCGCTTTCCGTCCGGAGAAATTTCAAAATTGGTAATCTTTTTACTCACGTCAACGATTTCACTTCGTCCGCCGACCTGATCCTCATCGATATACACGGGAATCTTCCCGGTTTTTTCCGTCTTCAGATCAAAGCGGTAGATATAGCCGCCGTTTTCAAAAACAATGGCTTGTTTACCCAGGGAGGGAAACTTAATATCAAACTCGGTAAAATCGGTTAATTCCCTCGTCTGCTGCGTATTCAAATCGTAAACATACAAATTCATCCGTTTAAGCTGATCGCGATCCGATAGAAAATAGATTTTTTGGCCATGCCACATGGGAAAAACGTCCTGGGCCGGGTTGTTGGTAAGATTCTCGGTTTTTTTAGTGGCAAAATCATAAATCCAGATATCGTCCGCCATACCGCCACGGTACCTTTTCCAGGTGCGAAACTCACGGAAAATACGGTTATAGGCCAGCTTTTTATCGTCCGGCGCATAGGAACAGAAGCCGCCGCGCGGCAAGGGCAACTGCTGCGGCAGGTCTCCTTTTAAAGATACGGTGTACAATTGACCGATAAAGGAGTTCCATTCCTTCATCCGGGAACGAAAGATAATCTTGGAGCCGGTATGGGTCCAGCCCATAACAATATTATTAGGCCCCATTCGGTCTGATACATCATCGCGTCCGAGAGTGGCTGTATACGTCAAACGGGTGGGAATACCGCCCTTTGCAGGCATGGTATACACTTCGGTATTACCGTCGTATTGAGCGGTGAAGGCCAAAGTCTTGCCGTCCGGAGAAAAGCGGGCAAACAGTTCGAAGCCTTTGGAGTTCGTTAATTTACGGGCAATGCCTCCTGTGGAGGGTACGGTATAGAGATCACCGGCATAGGTGAAGACCAACTGATTTTCATAGATGGCCGGAAAGCGTAAAAGCCGCGCTTCCTTGCCCGCCATTAAAAACTGCGTACAAAAAAGTAAAATTATTGGAATAAAAAGAAACTTTTTCAAGAGCGCTCCTTTCCTCTTTGATGAGTTTGAATAAGGTTAAAAGGCATAGCCTAACTTACTCATTTTAATAATACGTATGCAAAACGAAAAATGTTTTACGGATGGAAATATATCGGATATTTTGGTACATTGCAGAAATCCGATAAAAAGAAAAGCCTCTCATGCGCTCTATAATCCACTTTTCCTTGATACTTACCGTCTTTCAGCTATCCGTAAACTTTTCTTTTGCCCAAGCGAAAAGAAATGATTTATCCCCATCGCTAAATTTTCTTACCTGTACCTATTTCAATTTGACGGATTCCGTCAATACCTATTCTACCGTTTATAATAATAAAGCTGCCTATGCAGCGGTGAAAACCGGCTTAACCTGGGGAACAGCCGGTTTCCTTTCAGGTTTGGCCCTCGCCTATATTTCGACCCATTCAAAAAAGAGCTGCGACTTAGGTTGTGCCATAACCTATGCCGTACTTCCCTCCTTTCTGGGATTTACCGGTTTTCTGGGCGGTACGACGATTGGTTATATTAAAAACTATACGTATCGGAATCAATCCAGAAAGGCTGCTTCTCTTAGACGTCCTTTAAAACAATTAGGATTTAACCTTAATTTTGCCTGGCCGCTTGGTAACAATTATGATCAGGAAGGGATAGTAACAGGTCTCTCTTTTCGAAACCTTTGCCGCAAAAGGTATATACCAAATAAAATAGCGCTGCTTTACGGCTATTCTCAAAAGACCTATTATTATACATATTCTCAGGATGAAGCTGTAAGCTATCGCGATATACAATCCAGGGAAACTTTATTGGGGGTTAGCCTGATTCATCAAAATTCCAGGCGGGTATTCAGTTTCCTGTATGGGATTGAAACCGGCCTTATCTTTTCAAAATCATCAAAAATTGGTTATAATCACGTGACACCTTATAAAAATCTGACTTGCCCTTATTTGGATGTGCTCGCCGGGCTGAATATTAATATTTTTAGTTTTTTAAGTATGGATTTAACTTACAGATTCGAACCTATTGGGAGCTATGACAAGCTCAAGCCCGACAGGAAATATTCCAGATTATCTACACGTAATATTTCAACTATTTTTTACTTTTATGTAAGATAACTAAACTTATATGAAATGAAGTTTTATTAAGATATTTCATAGTAACGGTTCCCAAACTTCTTTTTCGAATCCGATGGGTTGGGACGGCGATCCGCGCCCGCCATTCTGTAAACAAAACATCCTACGGACATCCGGGCAAAAATCAACATGGTTTCTTTCCCTATATTTTGTTAGATTTAATCATTGGAAATGATTATATCACGGGAAGGTTAAGGGCCATATATGACCCGGATTTAACTACACTCAACTATGGTTTTATCGCCTTTATTAACACAGGGAAAAATCTTGGATAAGTCGTTTAGCAGTATTCGGCCATGTTATCTGCCGAAATTATCTTTCTTCTGGAAGATCGCTCAGTGTGATTACCTGCTTTTTGCAGACCACCTGCAGTATGTCAAACGATCGGATATTAGCGTATCCCCTGCTTTAGCCGGAGATAATCATCGCCTGCATATCCCGGTTCGTCATAACGGCCAGCCGGTTCCCATCTGTCAAAAAGAGATTGACGGGCAAAGCCATTGGTCCCGTAAGCACTGGCAAACCATTCGCCACCTTTTTCATAACTATCCTTTTGCCGAATATTATTTTCCCGAAATGGGGAACTGGTACGGGACGCCCAATGTAAATCTGGCTGATTTTCTATATCTGGTTTTAACTGACCTGCTGCGTTTTTTAAACTTGCCCTTGATCCCGGTCCGGGTTTCCCGTTTAGACCAGCACTTCTCCGGGAATGAGGCTTTACTTATCTCTTTGGCCCGGCATTGGCACACGCAAACTTATATCGGCGAAATTAGAGACCCGTTAAATTTAAAAACCCTGCATCAGGCGGGACTAAAGACCGTCCCTTTCCATTCTTTACCCGATTCCAACTTGTTTAAATCTTATGGGTCCCTTTCCGTTCTTGAATTTTTATTTCAATTCGGGCCGGAAGCAGGTTATATTTTGCGCCAGTATTTAGCGAGACACAGAAAAAGCGGTCGGACCAATGTCAAGACTTCGTAAAAGTAAAGCCATCATTATAAAAACCATGCCCTGGCACGAATCCAGTAAGATCATTACCTTATACGCCAGGGAATGGGGTTTAGTCGATGTGATTGCCCGGGGGGTGATGCGCAGGAACAATCCTTTTGGGGGTAAACTGGAAATATTGAATCTGGCCGAAATCGTCATTTCCGATAAAAGCAGCCGTTCTCTGCAAATTTTAACGGATATTGCCCTGCTCAATTCTTTTATGAAGATGAGAGGGGAAATGGACCGCTTGCCCTATGCTCTGGCCATGTCCGAATTAATCGATCAGATATTCGAAGAACGGCAAGGTGACCCGACGTTTTTCGACTTCTGCGTTCAAATACTTTCTCAGATGGAGACTGCTTCAAATCCTGAACTTGTTTTCTGGTATTTTCTATTAAAACTGAGTTCCTATCTGGGGTTTAAACCCAATCTTGATCAATGTAAAAACTGTGGGAAGGAAAGCACTATTTCATCCGCCTATTTTTCTCCTGAAAACGGGGCGATTTTTTGCGAGGACTGCGCCTCCGGAGCCGGTATGACCATTCGATTAAGCAAAGAAGCGTTCAATTTTCTTCGGAATCTTCAAAATTTTCCACATCGTAAAATTAGCGAGATGAAAATTCCCCATAAATTGCAATTCGATTTTAACGCACTTTTATTAAACTACCTGAATTTGCATCTGGACCGTCATTTGCACATACGATCTTTGCAGTTATTAATGAACGAAACAGACCCTTGAATAAATTTATTAGAATTTTTACCCTCTCTGCCTTAAATTTAGGCGGCCCAATACAAAATCAAAAAAAGAATCGATCGGAATCCGGATTTTAGAAATAGTATAGCAAATTTCATCCCGATCCGGAATGAAACTATTAGTAAGGAGGTAGCTGGTGGCAGCGCAAAAGAATAATGTTATGGATAAACTGGTCTCACTCGCCAAACGACGGGGTTTTATCTTTCAGAGCAGCGAAATATACGGCGGTATCAACTCTTGTTATGACTATGGCCCGCTTGGAGTTGAGATGAAAAAAAATATTAAAGAACTATGGTGGAAAAGCATGGTCTATGAACGCGATGATATGGAAGGCATCGACGCCAGTATTCTTATGCACCCCAAGGTGTGGGAAGCTTCAGGACATGTGGAAGGGTTCACCGATCCCATGATCGATTGTAAGGTGTGTAAAACCCGTTTCCGGGCCGATCAAATCGATACCAGTAAACCCTGCCCGGTCTGCGGCAACAGGGATTCTTTCACGGAAGCACGCCAGTTTAATCTGATGTTTAAAACGTACATGGGACCGGTGGAAGATTCGGCCAATATCGTCTACTTGCGCCCGGAAACCGCCCAGGGTATTTATGTTAACTTTCATAATGTGCGGGAAGCGACCCGGCGTAAATTACCCTTTGGCATTGCCCAGATCGGTAAAGCCTTTCGTAATGAAATCACTCCCGGTAACTTTATCTTCCGCACCCGGGAGTTCGAACAGATGGAGATGCAATTCTTTGTGCGTCCCGATGAAGATGAGCAGTGGTTTGAATACTGGAAAAAGGAACGCATGGCCTGGTATTCCAGGCTCGGACTGAAGCAGGATAAACTACGTTTCCACGAACACGGCAAAGATGAACTGGCCCATTACGCCAAATCCGCCTATGATGTGGAATATGAGTTTCCTTTTGGCTGGAATGAGATCGAAGGTATCCATAACCGAACCGATTTTGATCTGGCCCGACATAAGGAATACTCCGGTAAAGACCTGCGCTATTTTGATGATCAAAGCAAAGAGCGCTTTCTGCCTTACATCATAGAGACCTCCGTAGGTTGCGACCGGACCTTACTTACCTGCTTGGTAGATGCTTACACCGAAGAAGAAGAGCGGGTTGTTTTAAAATTGGACCCTAAAGTTGCACCGATCAAAGCAGCTATTTTCCCCCTGGTCAAACGGGATGGCATGCCGGAAGTGGCCCGGAAGATTGTGAACGAACTACGCGGTGAATACCGTATTTTCTACGACGAAAGCGGGTCGATCGGTCGCCGTTATCGTCGCCAGGATGAAGCGGGAACCCCGTATTGCTTCACAGTGGACACGGAAACGCTGGAAAATCAAACCGTAACCGTTCGCGACCGGGATTCCATGGAACAGCAGCGTATTAAAATCGGTGAGATTAAAAGCTATTTGGCGGAAAGAATAAAATAATTTACCAACTATGGGGGGCAAATTTGTGAAAATGTATTTAAAAAAGGGCTCTACCGGGTTCTTTGTGAAGCCGTATATTAACGGAAGACGGATAAAAGGAATGAAACAATTTTTTATGGTTTCGTCCATCTTGTATTTAAAGACAATAGTATCCGAAGGATACGAATATGAGTAGCCACAGCACAGGCGCAGCCTGTGGTAAAGTGGAAAAAGAGAGCGCGACGCTGAAGGCGTCGAAGGTGGAACAAAGAGCCTTCTAACGAAATAGGAGACCTTATACATTGAAAATTTACCGCTTTGCGGTAACCCTATTCGGTTGCATCTTACCCCCAGGCTTCGCTCCTGCCCGAAGGCTGACGGGTGTGGCTACTCATATTATACCCCTTCGTGGTAATTCAAAATCTTTACTATTCTTAATGATGGTTAGTACGGATTACTCTGTTCTTCTCATGAATATTGGTAAAGTGTGTACTTCATCCAAGCTATTTTCTGCTTTTTGCCCAAAGATTTCCAGCTTAAAGATTATTTTACAAAACGCTTCTTGAAAACATAGGTAGAAGAAAAGTATACGGAGTGAAATTAGCTTAAAGAACTCAATGTAATGAGAAACTAAATTTATAAAATTACCCGTTTTTTTAGATCGTCCGGTAGTGGGCGATTTCTCTATTGGTTAACAGACTGTATCCGAGGTTTATTCAAATGTCCCTGACGGGACATGCTACTTTTTTGTCTAACTGTTCCCGGCGATGAATCGCCGGGCTAATAGCAAACATCCCTGCCGGGATTGTTTGTTAACCAATCGGTATTGTTTTTGGCTCTGTTGCTTTACGTGAAGAAGATTCCATCAGATAAAATACACTCTATGTTGAATCGTGCGGATTACTACGAGAGCGATGGTTAAAAGCCGTATTTGCTAAAGTGATATTTTGGAAATCACAAAAAACAAGCAACAAATAACAATGGCGCTAAAATTCAAAATTTAATAAGTCATCCAAAGGGTGAAGGGTTGTCTGATATTTGAGTTATTGTTTTTTGGGATTTATTTGAATTTTATTATTTGTACATTGGAATTTCAGGTTACATTTAAAGGTAGGTAAAAAAGTATTAAGTTCACGGTTAAAGATCCTGGGGCAACTTAAGGCTGTTATCTTTTGATTGTGTACTCCTTTTCCCGGAGGGAAAATCTGAGATTAACCCGCCAATTTATTGGCGGGAAATGATAAGAGCGTATTTTAGGTCGTCCCGTCAGGGACGAATGAAAAATTCAGGTAATTTAGCCGAATTTCTTCCGGGATTTTTTATTTTATCTATACTGGGGTTCTTGTGAAGTCATATATTAAATAAAGATTGACAATATGATTTTACTGCTTCGATCATTTTGCATCTAATAATAAAAGTATCGGCAGGAAATGGCCTCAAACGGTTTTAACTTTATTGAAAGATGGGAAGGAACAAACCCGAAAAATTATTTTCTCGGGCCTGTTTCTGCATTCGGATATCTAAAATGTGTAGGACAGACCGATGCCCACATTAAAAATAAAGCCCTTTTGAATGATAGTGTTACTTTGAGTCATACTAAAATTACCGGAACCGCTTAACTGCACCTGTTTGGTAAATGTAATGTCATTCAATACATACAAACCGCGTACAAAGATGCGAATATATTTAACCGGGCTGAAATTGATCCCTATTTCCGGAAAGAACTTAATAGCCGAAAGTGAGCCGTCCGTTGATCCTCCTTCCCCGCTGCCACCCCAACTATCCAACTTGGAAGTTATCGTAATAAAATTAACCGATCCGCCCATTGTCAGGGCAAACATACGCGTGTTTAAACCGATGATTCCCGGATAAATAAGTAAATAAGGATCGATGGAAAATCGCGATAAACCCGTATACACACTTCCACCGGCTGATTGGCCTTCTATACTAACGGTCACCTTGTTAGAAGACAGATCTTCTTCCGTATAGGCCAGATTCAGCCCCATTTTAATGTTCTTCGCATTTTTGAATCCCTGTACATAAAAAAAGTGAAGCTGAATTCCGGAGAAGGCTTGATTACGAATATCTTTATTTTTGTCCGGCAGAAGCTCATGGACATCGGCCCATTCATTGTAATATCTGTATTCCGTATTCATGGCGGTTCCGGAAGTAAATCCGCCGGCAACGCCTATTTCGACCCGATTATAGGCCTGGCCTGTAATGGTCTTTGAAAATACAAGAGCACTGCTGGCCACATCTATAAGTTTGATCGTAAACACAACCCGGTCATTTTTAAGATTCATATTCCCAAAAAAGAAACCTTGCACCCCGATCAGCTTTCCGGCCTTGACCATCTGGGCATTATCTACCATTCCGGTTAAGGAAAGGGATTGCTCTTTTAACAAAGCCTGTAAAGACGCTCTGTCGATTACCTTAAACTTACCGCTCTCAAGTAGCATATTTACAATCCGGTCCTGTACGCTAATCGTATCGATTTCCTGCGGTTTATTGGTCGTAATGGAATAAACAGCCACTTTTTTCACATCCGTATTCAACTGCCCGATCGCCTGCTGGAATTGATTTAATGCGTCCTGAATCATAGCGCTCGTATCTACGGCGTATAGGGGATGCAGAATGAAAGATAGAAACAATACCAAATACATTTTCTTAAACATGATCCTAAAAGCCTCCATTTAAAATGAATATCCGGCCTGCCAAAAGACGCAGCCATGC
>JALSTK010000073.1 GCA_026983775.1 Calditrichia bacterium | reverse complement strand
ATTATTGCTACGTCTCGAAAATTATTGGACATTATATATATGACCTTAAAAGAGAATTTAATTTTTGAAGATTTCCCTAATTTTGTATTGAAATCTTCATAACACTAAAGATTTTATCATAGGAGACTCTAAATGAAAAAACTATCTATTCTCTCTTTTTTAATCTTATCCGTTATCTTGTTATCCTGCGGCAATAATTCGGAAACAAAAAAAACAAGCGGTGCAAAACAAATCCAGACCAAGGAAGAAAAGCCCGTAGAGAAAACGCTTATGGTTACGGCCCTGATAGGGGGAAAAGAGTTCAAATTTGAAGGCGGTGCAGTGCACTATCTGGGCGATCAGGGGAAACTTAGCAACCTGTATGAAATAACGGCAGGGAAGATTGAAGAAAACAAATACGGCATGCCTTTCCGTCCCTTCGATTTGGCCTTCTCTGTATCGGATAAGCAAACAGCGACCGAAGCCCGGTTAAAGATTAACGGCTATAAAATCGATAAGATTTCAGTAGACCTTGAAAAGCTGGAAACCCAAAAGGCTAAATACGGATCTATGATTAAGGTCGTATCCATCAAAGGAAATTTCAGCGGCCAACTGCAGAAAACCGATGATTCCGGAAATCCTGCGGGCGATAAAATAAGTTTCAGCGGAACTTTTGTAAGATAGTGTTTTTTTGTTAAATATTTAAATTATAACGTTTAGTGGAAGGGTTTGAAATGAAAGCCAAAATATTTTTAACGACAATCGCTCTGATGATGCTCACTGGTGTGAGTCTGTTTGCACAAAGAACAACCGATATCAAGGGCAGCAAAGACTATCCTTTGGTAAGCCGTTTTAACGGGTCTGTTATTGAATGGTATCAGGTTAAGAATTTCGACCGCTACTATATGCTATCCCTAAAAGACAACAAGTTACAACCTTACGAAATCGACGGTAAGGTGACAAGAATTCAGTATTCATCACAGAAAGAACACTCGGTATTCGAAATATACAAGAGCTATGAGAGTGCTTTAAAAAATGCCGGATTTAAAATATTGCTCACGCTGGACAAAAATAATTGCGGAATCAACTTAAGCGAGCAGCTTTATATCGGTGAATTTAACGGCCTGAATGCCTTAACGGACAGGAATTCGATAAAGCCGGATTACAGAGAGGGTGAATTTGCCTATCTGTCCGCCAAAAAGAAAATTAACGACAAAGAAGTTTATATTGTCGTGTATATCACAAATTGGAATTACCCTTTAATAACTTTTGATGCGGTTGAAGTTAAGCATATGGACAAAGGTTTGGTCACGGTTCAAAATCTTGGTGAGGGCCTGACTTCTGCAGGACATGTAGCTTTGGCAGGTGTTTATTTCGATACGGGTAAATCAACTATTAAGCCCGAATCTCAGCAGGCATTAAAAAATATCGCCGATTTCCTAAAATCGAATACGAGTAAAAAGTTTTTGATTGTCGGTCATACGGATAATACAGGTGATTTTGATGCGAATGTAAAACTTTCCACTGTCAGAGCGCAAAGCGTGGTTCAGGAGCTTGTTTCAAAATACGGTGTCAATAAAGATCAGTTGAAGGCCTTCGGTGTGGGCTCCGCTTCTCCGGTAGCAAATAATTCGACCGCAGCAGGAAAAGCGAAGAACAGAAGGGTTGAAATCGTAGTTCAATAAGTTCCAGTCGCGGACAACTTAAATTAAGATAGGCGATATAACGGAATATTCATATCCTTTAATCGCCTATTTTTGATGGACAATTTTGAAAAATAGGTAATAATATTTGTTTGGAAACATATCCGAAATTATTTTTGAACACAAGGATGGGAATACTCAAAGAATAATAATTTTTTAGCATAGGATATACTTCCGACCTATTGGAAAGGATTTTGATTTCATGAGAACGATAAAAGCCGTTTCTTTGTTCGTCTGTTTAAGCTTTCTGACCCTTGGTGCTGCCAACTATTTTGTAGCTGAAAACGGTAGTAACGGTAACGACGGCAGTGCCTCCCATCCCTGGAAAACGATTCAATATGCCGTGGATCACGTCAGTCCCGGGGATACGGTTACTGTTGCCGGAGGGGTTTACAACGAGTTGGTTGCTTTCCATGTATCGGGTTCGGCGGCTGCCGGTTATATTGTTTTACAGAATGCGGCCAATGAATCTCCGGTGATCGATGGCGACGGCCTGGCCACAAGTTCCGGGGATATGCCGGGAATGATTAAAATAATCAACCAAAATTATATAAAAATAACCGGATTCGAATTGCGTAACCTGGTCGTTTCCAGTAGCGATATTTTTCCGGCAGGTATATGGATTCGCGGGCACAGCCATCATATCGATCTGATTGGAAACCGAATTCATCATATTGAGCAACATAATGCGCAAGCCGGGGCTCATGGGATCGGGGTCTACGGCACGTCATCGCCGGATTCCATCCATGATATTCTGATCCGGGATAATGAGGTCTACGACTGTAAACTGGGCTGGAGCGAATCCCTGGTTTTAAACGGCAATGTAAGCGGGTTCACCATTCAGAATAATACGATTCATGATAACAATAATATTGCCTTTGATTTTATCGGATTTGAAGGGGAATGTCCCGACCCACAACTGGATCAGGCGCGATACGGGCAGGTCATCGGCAACACGGCTCACCATATCGATTCCCGCGGTAATCCCAGTTATGGGGATGATGCTTCCGCCGACGGTTTTTATGTGGACGGCGGCCGCGATATTATATTGGAAAGAAATACGGCTTACCAATGTAATATCGGTTTTGAATTAGCCAGCGAACACAGCGGTAAATCAACCAGCAGAATAACCATGCGTAATAATTTTGTTTATGATAATACCGTGATCGGGGTTTCCATCGGTGGATATGATCAATACCGCGGTACAACCGATGATTGCTATATTGTGAATAATTCCTTCTTCCAAAATAATACGGATAATTTGGGCTGGGGTTCGGAAATATTAATTCAGTACTACTGTCATAATAATACTATTAAAAATAACATCGTTTATGCTGCTTCCGGTAAACCTTTTTTAATCCATGACTCCGGTACGGGTTCCGATAACCAATTCGATTATAATCTCTATTACGGAACCGGCGGCAATTATTGGAGCTGGCAGGGTAGCGAATACACCACACTCAGCGCCTATTCGCAGGGAAGTGGTCAGGAAGCCCATTCTCTTTTTGACGATCCCCTCTATGTGGATGCAGTGAATGGAAATCTGCGCATTACTCCCGCATCACCGGCCATTGACAAGGGGGTTAATTTAACCTCCGATATTGTGGGTTCTGTCGACTATGACGGTAAAGAGCGGATCCTGAATGAAAGAATTGATATGGGGGCTATTGAATATGACAGCGCCTCAACGACCCTGAAAGACCTACAACCGGATGGGAAAATCGTTGAAAGATTCGTCCTTGATTTCGCGATTTATCCCAATCCGTTTCATATACGAAATAGTTTCATGACCAGGATTCATTATCGATTGACAAGGCCGGAACGGCTTACACTGAGTATTTTTAATGCCCTTGGCCAAAAAGTACGGTCCTTGCAAAATCAGCGACATTTACCGGCCGGTACCTACGATATTTTATGGGATGGAAGAAGCGACACGGGAAGACTTTGTCCCTCCGGTATTTACTTTGCGATATTGCAAGGAAAAACAAAAAACGAAATAAAACTTACCGTGGTAAAATAGTTTTTACTCAACTTTATATAGAGCTACCTGTATAATTATCAAGAAAGACGAGTGATGTCAATTTGGTTTCAACCCTTTACCCTGGATCAAATAAAAGCGATCAGCCGTAATACCATGGTTGAACACCTGGGGATTAAAATTACCGATTTTGGTGATGATTACCTGAAAGCTCAGATGCCTGTGGATCACCGCACCAAACAACCGGCCGGACTTTTACACGGCGGGGCATCGGTAGCATTGGCGGAAACCCTGGGCAGTTTCGGCTCCTATCTCTGTGTGGACCCCGCCCTGTACGATTGTGTCGGAGTGGAAATCAACGCCAATCATCTTCGATCAAAAAGCGATGGATTTGTAGAGGGAACGGCCAGACCGCTGCATATAGGAAGTAAACTGCATGTCTGGGAAATTCATATTCATGATGAGCAGCATCGCCTGATCTCGGTAGGCCGCATAACCCTGGCGGTGATAAAGAAATTCAGGACGGAATCCTAATAGAAAAGCGGTTCATGCTCAAGATATGGGCATTTTGAGTATATCAGGACTTCTTCTTTCCCCGATAGATAACGGCAATACCGTTTAATAATTTTCTGTGTTGTAAATCATTAAAACCCGTTTTGGATAAATGATGCCGGAATTCCCGGATACCCGGAAAGTTGTCCACGGATTCCGGTAGATAACTATAAGCACCGCTATCGCCACTGATCATCCTGCCGATGAAGGGTAAAATATGTTTAAAATACCAGAGATAAATTATCCTGAAAAGAGCAAAAGTCGGTAATGAAAATTCAAGGACGACAAAGGGTGCATCCTCTTTTAATATACGATGTACCTCTTTCATAGCCATATCCATATCGCCCATATTACGGATGCCAAAAGCAATCATGGCCCCGTCGAAAGAAGCATCTTTAAAAGGCAACTGTTCTCCGTCACCATTGAGTAAATCAATCCGATGCAATAAATGCTTTTTAGCTAATTTACCCCGGCCGATGTGCAGCATTTGCAGGGCGATGTCTACACCTACTACCCGGCATTTATTACGTTGAACGGCAGTGACAGCCAGATCCCCCGTTCCGCAGGCCAAATCTAAAATCAGAGCATCCCTTTCTGCTCTTAAAAAAGAGATTGTTTTTCCCCGCCAATATATATCGATCCCGAAACTGAGCAAATGGTTCAGCAGATCATAACGGTGGGCGATGGCATTAAACATGGTCCGTACATACTTTTTCCGTTCTATCCCCTGGGGAAGTGCCGATGGTTTCATCTAAAATTTGCTTTCCTGTTTTTTTGTAAGAATTTTAAGGGCATAAGTTCGCAACGCTTCCGGTTGTACAAACGTTCCGGTGAACTGTCCGGGAAGATGCTTTGTTGGCCGAATTGGAAGAGAAAGAGAAAAGTATTCGGCCCGGGTTGCTCCAACATTTGCATGAGCCGGACAGCATCCACAGGTTGTTGTAAAGTAAAGGTTGTCATTCTTGCCAAAACAACTTTCTTCAATAGCCCTGCACCGAAGGCGTTAAGTGCGGAATGCACGTTACGTACCCAGTCTTGCCGGTTGGGATTATCATGACGGGTTATGTATTTCGGGGAAAAAGTTTTAGCTTCCCGGTCGTTCACGAAAAGAGAAGGCAGGGTGTTAAGTAATTCGTTTTTTAGTCGGCGCAGGTCGTCTTTTTTCGATAAAAAAAGATTGTATGCCAAAAAGTGGTTGTTATTTTCCCGCCTGATTTCGAAACGGGGAAGAAAAAAATAATAGCTGGAAAAGTTATGCCATTCACCGGATGAAGGACTCAGAGGATCGAATCGTATTCCACCCAAAAAATGAATCCGATCATTATCGGCCATCAGGCGGTGTACCTTATGAAACTGTGTATCAATTTCTTCTTGATTGGCTCCGGTCAGCAGATATCCTTTGCCCACTCCGGCAATTTCAAAAGATTTATCCCTGCTTTGCCAGTAAATCTTGTAGTCACTTTTCTGAATTCCGAGCCAGCTCAGGGGATGGATAGTATCTATTTCAATCTTGATACGCAGGATTCTGGGATAAGTGACCGGCTTTGCAGAGAGTTCAGATGCGGATAATTGGTCTTTGATCTGTTCTTGCAATTCCGTATGGTTTAAAAGATAAAAGGCTCTGTTCTGTACGGCTTCTTTACCCATAATATCCTGTTTAAATACTGATTAACCTCAATCACCGTATCCAAAACGGTTGATTCCGTCTAAAAAGAGAAGGGATACAATATTGCCAAATTTAAAAATTTAATAAATATATACCAAGGTTTCAAATAAAGCATGCTGTCTTTCCATTTGATTCTTTCAGGAAGAATTTTACATTCCCCTATACCTTAAAAATAAGGAACTCCCATCAATCGGTATCTTACTATGGTACCCATCGTTGGCATTAAAACAAAATCCAAAAGAAGAGGTATAGAAGAAAAGCTAACAATAATAATTTCATGTCGTTTCGAATAAATAAAAATATTGGTTTCAATCTGAAACTTTTGATAATAAATTACGAAATGATTGAATAAAGTTAAAAGATCGGTGTACAACTAAATAGTCAATCAGGAAGCGATGTATGATCACAGAAAAGGATGCTATATTGGCCTGTCAGGCCGGAAAGACGGAAATGTATCGTACATTAGTAGAAAAATACAAGAGCCGAGCTTATTATACCGCCTTGATGTATACTAAAAACAGAGACGATGCGCTGGATTTGTCGCAGGAAGCTTTCTACCGGGCCTATCGGGCTCTGAACCGTTTTAATCCGGATAAAAATTTCTATACCTGGTTTTACAAAATTTTAAGAAATGTTTGTCTGAATTTCATTTCCAGAAAAAAAGAAAATGTTCCTATTTCCGACGGAACGTATCCCGGAGCGGTTCTCAGTGAAAGAGAAAGCCGCCCGGATGAAATTTTTGAGCGGAATGAACGATCCGCTGCCATTGAGAATGCCCTGGACAGACTGAAAGAGACAGACAGAGAGATTATTGTGCTTAAAGAATTTGACGGTATGTCTTACAACGAAATTGCCGAGACGCTGAGTATTCCCCTGGGCAGTGTTATGTCCCGGTTGTACTATGCCCGGAAAAAATTATTGAAAGAACTGGAGTATTTGAATGAATAAAAATCAGATAACCTGTGAGCAGGCCCAGATTTTAATGATGGGGATGCTGGATGGGGAACTGAATGCACAGCAAAAAAAGCAGGTAGAAGAACATCTGGATCGTTGTGCAAATTGTGCGAAAACATATCAGGCCTTCAAAAAATTAAAAAAGGAGACGTCCGATATGAAGCTTAAGCCCTTACCCGAAATGTACTGGGATGAATATTGGCAACACGTGTACAATAAAATAGAACGTGGTATAGCATGGATTTTAGTATCCATTGGAGCTATTATTATTTTAGCCTACAGCGTTTGGCAGGCCATGGAACAGTTCTTTATCGATCCTATGGAACCATTGTCGATGAAAATCGGTGTTGGCGCACTGGTTCTCGGGACGATTATTCTCTTTGTCTCGGTGCTGCGTGAAAAAATTATGTTGCGCAAAGATGATAAATACAGGAGTATAAAACGATGATTCTTTCCACGATCGACCGGATTCCCGGAAAAACTGTTAAAGAGCAATTAGGTATAGTGAAAGGCAATACGGTGCGGGCCCGAAATATAGGCAGAGATATTCTGGCGGTTTTCAAAAATATTATTGGTGGTGAAATCGAAGAATATACCAAATTGATGGGTGAAAGTAGGGAGCAGGCAATCGATCGCATGGTTCTGGAAGCGCAAAAATTAGGAGCCAATGCCATTCTTGGTATTCGTTTTACTACCTCTTACATCATGGCCAATGCAGCGGAAATACTGGTATACGGTTCGGCGGTCATTGTGGAAGATGAAAAGTAACTTATCTGAAGAAAGGGTGAACCAAAAAATATATTTGAAAGATAAAAAGGATTCCTTACCCGCTTTGCATGGTAGCTAACAGATCGTCCAGTTGAAGATGCGCCTCTTCCCATTGGGTTTCTTTAAGCTCAAGTTCTTTTAAAGTAGAATCATATTCTCTTTGTAAGGTGATAGCCAGCATGGGGTCCTGATAACTTTCCGGATTGGATAAGCTGAGTTCCAGACGCTCTTTCTGGTCTTCCAGACGCTCAATTTCCGCTTCCAGGGATTCGATGAGGCCGGTTAAACGTTGCCGCTCTTTGCTTATGGCCTGACGGGCCCGGGCCTGCTTCTGCTTTAACTCTTTACTCTTCTTCTGGCGGCTGTTTCTATTGGTTTCTGCAGAGGAAGAGTTATCCTCAAGCCTGATCATGGCCGCTTTATGATCCAAATAGTTCGAATAATTACCTTCAAATTCCCACAATCGGCCTGCCCTTAGCTCGATAACCCGATTGACCAGTTTATCCAGAAAATAGCGGTCATGAGAGATGAGCAGCAAGGTTCCGTTGTAATCCTCCAGAGCGTTTTCCAGAGCCTCTTTGGATTTCAAATCCAGATGGTTGGTCGGCTCATCCATAATCAGCAAATTCCCCGGAGAAAGCAGGATTTTAGCCAGGGAAACCCGGGCTTTTTCGCCGCCGGATAAGACGCCGATCTTTTTTTCCACGTCCTCTCCTGTGAATTGAAAAGCTCCTAATATATCACGTAATTTGGGACGAAAGGAGGGTGCAGCATTTTCTTCCACCTCCCGAAAAACCGTATTGGACAGATCAAGGGCATCGATCTGATGTTGCGCGTAATAAGCAAGATGAACCCTCTCTCCCCATTTAATGGTTCCCTTCTGAGGTAAAAGCTCATGCGATATGAGGCGGGTAAGAGTGGTCTTCCCGGCACCGTTTTCACCAATAAGGGCAATTTTTTCACCGCGATATATATTAAGATTCAGATCTTCCAAAACCCAGTCCCTGTCATAGCGAAACCAGATATTCTGCAAATGTAATACATCTTTATAGCTTTGGACATCCGCGTTGATCTGAAAGTGAATTACTCCGTGATCTTTGGGTAATTCGATCCGTTCCATCTTCTCCAGCTGTTTGATCCGACTTTGCACCTGTGCCGCTTTGGATGCCTTATAGCGAAAACGGTTAATAAATTTTTCCAGTCGTTCCCGTTCCTCCTTCTGCTGATCATATTTTTTCAGTATCTGTTCATGAAGCAATGCGCGTTGTTTCTCATAAAACGAATAATTGCCCGCATAATGCGTGAGTCGGCCATTATATAATTCCACAATCTCTTGCGCCAGACGATCGATAAAAAAACGGTCATGGGAAACGATGATCATACTTCCGGAAAAATTACGTAAATAATTTTCCAACCATTCCAGTGAGGGTAAATCAAGATGATTGGTAGGTTCGTCAAGAAGCATCAGATCGGGACCCTGCAACAACATTCGGGCCAGGAAAACACGCATGCGCCAGCCTCCGCTTAAGACCGACATGGAACCGGAAAAATCTTTTTCCTTAAATCCAAGACCGGCCAGGATTTTCTGCGCCTCCGCTTCTAAAGCGTAACCGCCGATCTGACCGTACCTGGCTTCCAGGCTGCCCAATTGATCCACTAATTTCTCCGTATGATCGGATGCGCTCTCCAGTTGCTCATGAATGCGTTTCATCTCTTCCTCGATCTGAACCGCTTCCGGATTTCCTTGCATGACCAGCCTCAACACGGTGCCCTCTTCGAAAGTCGGTTCCTCCTGCGGCAAATATCCGATTGTGAATTTTTTTGGGTGAGTTATTTTACCGGATGTGGGACTTAGTTCTTTATAAATGATCCGTAGTAAGGTGGTTTTACCTGTACCGTTCGGGCCAACCAGGGCGATACGTTTTCCGCTACGAATCGTCCAGTTGACGTGTTGGAATAAGGTGCGTTCGCCAACCGTATAGGATATGTCCTGCAACTGTAACATATTTGTCTGCCGTTTCCATCGTTCTTATGGTAATGTATTCATTTATATGAAACGGTTCAAACAATTAAGTTTCCTTAAACGGATGTTATTCGATTTGGAAAACGGTATCCTGTGTTCGTTTTTCTCCGGATATCAAATCCTGAACGGTAATGGAAAAACGGTATGTTCCGGAACTTAGCGCATGGATATCATAGGCGGAATACTCATAGGATGTGGGAGAGGCTCCTTGTTGATCCCGTGAGATAGAAATGAACTGCTTCCTCTTTCCTTTGAACAAATTGGCGATGGCCCGGAACAGATTGCCAGGCTGTTTGACCGGATCGATTTTTGTGGTAATTCGATATCGGGTTTGCTCGTTCGAAGGCGTGAGATCATAAATCTCAAAATAGAGATGAATTAATTGATCCTGCCCGAAGCGTTGGGTAGGGTTGGGTATAATTTGTAATCCATGACGAATAAAAGGCCCTTTTCCCCCCGTGCGTTTGATGTTATAGGCCAGGATGAGATCACTCAGCTCCAGATGATGCTTTGAAAACGGTTTATAATGTAAGGCGAATTTATGTCCTCCGATGCGGTTACTATCCAGGTCCTGAACATGTACGGCAAAATAGAGTTTGGACAGAGGCGAAGAAACATCGAATAGATGTAAATATTGCTCATGGGAAAAATGCAGAGAATCGGTATTAAAGAGGGAATCGGTAATTTGTTTTTTGTAAATTTGATTCCAGAGGGAATCATACAAAGCAATGCCGAATTGCAGGTGCAGGTTGGAAAAATTTCCAGTGGGGAACAGTTTTTTCTGAGGCATGCTCATAAAAATTTCATATTCGTTTACATTTTTATTGCCCCGGAAACGAGCGGCGGCCAAATAGATGGGAATCGTCTGTATCCCTTTCCAGGTGGGACGGTCCTTGCTTAATGCCCTGGATGTGTTTTTTTGCGCTTCCATTTCCAATTCATGAAGTGCCGCACTCTGTTCCAGAGCATCGCCGGACATGTAGTAACGATCCAAATTTTGGTCCCAGCCTAAACGGGATTCCAGCATCCTGGGATCGGTCGGTACGGCTACCAGTTTCCAATCATTGGAAGGAGCATGTTCGGATACTTCAAAATGAAAGATCGTGCGGGGATTATAACGAGTGGCTTTGTATAGCCATGACTCGTTCGAACGCACATCCTGTCCGGTGGAGCGGGCGATGTCATCCGGTTTTCCATAACGAATATAAATCATCCCCCGATCATTAAACTTATCATTTCTGGAAAATACCTCCGGAATTTTTAAGATATGTAAACGGTCCGGATTGTAGATAGACAAACGCATGCCAAGATAAATATAATTTTTTTCTGCTTCTACTAAACGAAGATAGTGTTCTTCTAACCTCGTATTATATGTGGTGCTGCCCAAAGGGTTTTTCCGGTTCCAAAATTGGTGATAGAATTTTTTGATGGCATTAATGTTTTTAAAAGATATGTGCAGGTCCTGGTCGGACATGATATATTTGGCATCATCATAAATAAATCGAATGTCAAAGAAAGAGTCCAGATTATCCACAGCCTTCCAGTATGTTTTCTCGGCTAATTGAGGGTGACCGGTTTGATAATACAAGCGTACCAGAGACAGATAGACAGGGGTTTTTGAAAAAGGCAGGGGCTCCTCCCGGATAAGTTTCCGAAAGATACTATCCGCCTGCGAGAATCGTCCCAGTCGCCTATATTTTTCGCCTAAAAAATAAAGATCGTACTTACTCTTTCGTTTTTTTAGCCAATGAATCTGGTAATTATCTGTATTTTTAAAAAGGGACAAAAAGCTTTCTCCGCCCAGATAAAGAAAGCGGTCATATAATTTGAAAATTTCGTATCGCGGTTGAGGTAAACGGGGTTTTATTTTGATTTGTTTTAAACACAGATCGATGGCTTCCTCATGATTATCCTGGTTGCGACGTAACAGGGCGAACTCATAAAATACCTGTTTGTAAGTGGAATCGAATTGGATAACTTTTCTAAAATTTTTCTGAGAATTATGCCACATGATGCGCATTAATACCTGATCCCGTCCGACGGCATCTTCCCGATCGCAAATAGCTAAGAGATAATGTGCTTCAATATGATTGGGACGCAGATAAATTACTTTTTTTAGCCATGGTTTGGCTCTGTGCCATCGGTGCAATATATAATTTAATTTTCCCAATTGAAGCCAGGCCCGGGGATTTTTAGGGTTCAGTTTTCCGGCTTGCCGGTAGAACTCTTCGGCCCGGTCGAAAAACCTTTGATTTTGTAAGTCTTGTCCTCGGCTAATAAGGGCATTATATGGATCGTTCTGGGCGCGAAGAGAATTTGCGGCTGTGAAGATAATAAGTACAAATAGCAGTAGCCAAAGAATATTTTCAATTTTAAGAGCGTTGCTCATGGATTTTAGTTTCATGAAATACCTGTCAGTTAAACCAATTTTATCCGATTAAATAGTGTAGAACGAGTCCTTTCTTCTTTCTTGTGAAGAGATGCCATAAACCGGGGAATGGGCATATTCTTTATTTGTCCCTTGAATAAAGGTATTAAAAGTTATCAAATTTAGAAAGCAAAAAAATTAAAAAAGAACAATGCCCCTCTTCCATGAAAATATTGCAATCAATTCTCTTATAAATTAAACTGTATTTTTGCCGTTTGGTTCGCCAAAACATATACATCGAAGTGATCATAAAAATTAAGGGAATTAGTGTCGACATTAAAGATTTGCCTGGTCAGCTCGGAAATAGCTCCCTTTGCCAAGACAGGAGGCTTAGCGGATGTTTCGGAAGCTTTCGGCCGTTATCTATCTGCACAGCATCATGATATTCGTCTCATTATGCCTTTTTATGCAGCGATTGATACCCGGAATTATCAGTTCTATCCCGTGGAATATGCCCTGAACTGTGAAATTCAGATGGGTTCTAAACACTATACTTATCATATGTACACAACCCAATTACCCGGAACGGATGCCGCGGTCTATTTGGTTCATTGTCCCGAGCTCTATGCACGTCCCTCCCTTTATACAAACGATGCGGATGAACCGATACGGTTCGCCCTGTTGAACAGAGCTGCTATAGAACTGTGCCAGCGCATGAACTGGGCTCCGCATATCTTTCATCTGAATGATTGGCAAACCGCTCTGATTCCGGTTTATTTAAAGACGCTTTATAGCTGGGACGGCTTGTTTCATAATACAAAGACCCTGCTTACCATTCATAATATCGGCTACCAGGGAAGCTTTGGCGCCGACGTCATAAACGATCTTGGTCTCAATACCTATTATACCTATTTTGACGCTTCGGATTTATATCATGGGCGATTGAATTTTTTACGGACGGGAATCAGACATGCCCATAAATTATCCACAGTCAGTGAAACCTATGCCAGGGAAATCCAGACGGCAGATTATGGAGAAGGACTGCATAAGGATTTACAAAACCGGTCAGAGGATTTGGTTGGTATTCTGAACGGAGTGGATTATCAGCAATGGGACCCGCAAAAAGATAATCTGATCCCATATACCTATTCTGTACATAATTTACGCGGCAAAAATTTGAATAAACGATTTCTTTTAAAGAAGATGGGACTAAGCTATGACCGCTCGATTCCAGTAATTGGGATGATCACCCGTTTGGCTGAACAAAAGGGAATTGCCTTGCTGCGTGGAACCCTGGAATTAATCCTTGCGCAATATAATGTACGTTTTATTGTGTTGGGAGCGGGAGAAGAATCCTACGAGCAGTTTTTACACTATATCCAGAGTAGTTTTCCCGAAAAAGCCGTATTTTTTAAAGGATATGATTATCCCTTGTCCCATTTAATCGAAGCAGGGAGCGATATTTTTGTGATGCCTTCTAAATACGAACCCTGTGGTTTAAATCAAATATACAGTCTTAAATACGGCACGATTCCCGTTGTGCGAAAAACAGGAGGATTGGCAGATACAGTGCAACCTTATGATTGGCGTACCGGGCAGGGAACCGGATTTGTTTTTGAACACTATACACAAAGCGGTTTACAGTGGGCACTGGAATATGCTCTTTCTACCTATGCCCATAAAAATGTGTGGAAAAAATTAATACGTCGCGCCATGCTGCAAAATTTTTCCTGGGAGGAACAAATCCATAAGTATGTTGAGCTGTATACACGTATGCTTCCCGGAAAGATCAAGTAATTTGATGAATCGGAAGTGAACCATTTTTGTTCCGGATCGTTGATATAATTAAATAGCTGTGGGAAAGGCCTTATTGCACTTGATGCATAAAGATTGTATATTCGTCTTGAAATTCAGAAGGTGATACCATCCTCAGTTTAATGGCTTTCCCCCGGCCTTAACTGAACGGTTCACCTTCTTTTTTCAATAAAGTTCATTGAAAATATCACTATGGGGACGATTCTGGATTCGACGGGCATGAGAAGGGTATGAATAGCAACCCGGGCTTCTGATTATCCCGTCCGCCGACTGGCGGGCCCTTTTGGGGTAAAACTGATCAGGGCAAAAGTAAATGCCGATTATAATTACGCACTGGCTGCATAAATAATGCGGTCACGTTTTCCCTTTTCTCTAATTCGCCGGAGATGGGGAAAACGCCGATTTCAGGCGGATTGCGGAATTAAATTGCTCACTCTTAATTCTGCATAATTCTGTGAGCTGGTCAACTAATTGGGCGGCCGATAACCCGGTTAGTTGATGAGATTAACTTATCGGCTATGGTTGTAGATGTTCATATTGGTCCATGCTCGGACCCGGGTTCAACTCCCGGCGTCTCCACTTTATTTCGGAAAATCGTGGAAAGTATCATTTTAATTATTTTATCATTTTTCTTTGTTTGGTTATTGTTCAAGGCCAAAAAAACGAACCGTAAAAGTGCACTCCAAAAGCGTAAAATGGTAAAGAAAATCAAAGGAAGATGGGATTAAAAAAAATTGACTCAAACAGAAATTCCTTGTATATTTGCGCGCTATTAATGAAGAAAATTAAGCGAGAGTAGCTCAGCTGGTAGAGCATCCCGACGTGTCGGGACCAAGGTTGGGGTAACCTTGGCATGAAAAGAACAAAATAGTTGTAGATATATTATAAGCGAGAGTAGCTCAGCTGGTAGAGCACAACCTTGCCAAGGTTGGGGTCGCGGGTTCGAATCCCGTCTCTCGCTCTTTTTTATGGAAAAAAAGAGCGACGTATCCCGATAAGTCGGGACTAAGGGAGAGGTCTGCAACCCGCCTTAGGCGGGCGAATCCGCTCGAAGTCAGACCGTTGAGTGGAATTAATTTGAAATCTGAAATATAAGGCGACGTACCCAAGTGGCTAAGGGAGAGGTCTGCAAAACCTTTATTCGCCGGTTCAAATCCGGCCGTCGCCTCGATGTTGAAAGAATACAGAGTCTATGTTCTGCGGAGTAAAAAGGACGGGAAACGGTATATAGGTTCAACGAGTAATATCCAAAGAAGGCTTGCAGAGCATAATAAAGGACTCGTAAAATCGACAAGAAACAGAAGACCATTGGAATTGGTATATAGCGAGGTGTTCGCCGATAAAACCTCGGCAATGGAGCGGGAAAAGTTTTTAAAGACCGGCCGGGGACGAGAGTATCTGCGGGATCAAGGATATTAGATCAGGTCTGCAACCCGCCTTAGGCGGGCAAATCCGCTGGTCGCCTCGAAAAATATATCTGCCGGGGTGGTGGAATTGGTAGACACAAGGGACTTAAAATCCCTCGGAGGTTAAACTCCGTACCGGTTCAAGTCCGGTCCCCGGTACAATACCGAAGGGATTCCTTCGGGAATAAACAAGGGTTTACGGAAATAGTGAGAATTCTGTAAACCTTTTTTTTTAAGAAGGTCTATAAGCAGGATTTATTTTTTTTTCTCCCCCCAATTCCTAATTTAAAACTACTTCGTTGCTTTCCAGAAGGTAGTCCATTCTTTCTCATTCCATGACCATCATTGCCGATTCTATTTTTTCCTTGCTCAGTTGTAAAACTTCTATTTTTCCCACAATCAGATTCATCAAGTTTGTCCCCTGTCCCTCGGATAAACCCGGCAGGCCGGACTGCACCCGGCCGGTAACGACATAGGGACCGTGACCCTGAATCAAATGACCATAACGGTTATAGACGGCAGGGAAGAGTACGGCTTCACACAAACCCTGCAAATCTTCGAGAGTCAAAAATTTCATTAATTGATTCCCGGCTGTAGTCACCCGACGCATGGTTACCAGCCAGCCCACAAAGGTTACCCGCCGATTTTTGTATGCACTCAGTTGGAACGAAGAAACGGATTTAATCCGTTTGATCTGCTCGCTATACAGCGTCAGCGGATGGGCGGTAATCGCAAAGCCCAGCAGTTCCAGTTCGTTTATGATCTTTTGGCAGCGATTGAAAGGCGGTAGATGAATTTCCCGGGTCAGCATCCGGGTCAGTTCGCTCTTTTTTTGGTTTTTAAAAAATATTTCGGCCGAAAGAAGCAAATCCGGTTCGTTGGGATGAAGCGAATTCAATGCGCCGACCTTAATCAAATGTTCCACCTCTTTGCGACCGGCCCGGGTTCGCTGCACAAAATCGAACAGGTCGCGAAACGGCCGTTTAGTCCGCTCGCTTACAATAGCCTCCATGGTACGCCGGGTAAGGTCCAAAACCGGTTGCAGGCCGGTACGGATGGCACCCTGCTCACAGGTAAATTCTTTTTGCGAACGATGCACATCCGGGGGCAGAATGGTCAGCCCCATACGTCGCGCTTCCTCCACATAGGCCATGGCACTGTAAAATCCGCCCTGATTATTGAGTACGGCGCACATATACGGTGCAGGAAAATAATATTTTAAATAGGCGGTCTGGTAAGCGATGACCCCGTAGGTGGCCGAATGCGCTTTGTTGAAGCCGTAACCGACGAATTTGGCCAGAAATTTCCAGACGGTCTCCGCCTGGCCAGAGGAGAGGCCGTGCTCACGGGCGCCCTGTGTAAAAGTGTCGTGCAGACGCAGGAAATCTTTTTTAGTACGCGATTTGGTCATGGCCCGACGCAGCAGGTCGGCCTGGCCCAGGGTTAAGCCGGCCACAAAATGGGCGACCTGCAGAACCTGTTCCTGGTAAATGATCACCCCGTACGTGTCTTCCAGAGCGGGTTTAAGTGTGGGATGAATGTAATGCACGGCTTCCAGCCCGGCCCGTCGCCGGATATAGACTTCCTTCATTCCGCTGCCCGAAGCGCCGGGACGAATCAGGGCCACGGCGGTGATTACATCATCCACATGTTCGATTCTCATCTTCGTTAACAGACCGCGCATGGCCGGACTCTCCAACTGGAAACAACCCAGGGTCTGCCCGGAGCGGATAAAAGCCGTAACCTGCGGATCGTTCTCCGGAATGATGCGCAGGTCGAGGGGAGATATTTCGTTGCTTTTTTTCAACAAAAGCATATGTGGTAAACCGTGTGCCGAGGGCGTAGACGATTCCTTAATCGTCTTTAATGTATCGGTAATGACGCTCAAGGAACGTACTCCGAGCAGATCCATCTTTACCAGTCCCAGTTTTTCGATAGAATACATGTCGTATTGGGAAATAACCAAATCTTTACCGGCCCTCTCCAGCGGAGTGTGAAAAGTGATACGATCCGGGGCGATAATAACACCTCCGGGATGGATGGATAGGTGACGTGGAAAATCACTGATGCGCCGGGCAATACGCATGATATTCTCATACAGGGAAAAGTCGATCGACAGGGCTTTTAGTTCCGGCAGGGTGCGCATCGCTTCTTCCAAACGATCCGGGGCGTAATGGGGCAGATGCTTGGTTAAGCGGGATATCTCATCTTCGGGCAGACCAAAGGTTTTGGCCACATCGCGTATGGCCGAACGATTTTGAAAGGTGTTAAAGGTGCAAATCATGGCCGTACGTTCGTGACCGAAACGATCGTAGACATATTTAAGTACCCGGTCGCGGTTTTTCCAGCAGATATCCAGATCGATATCCGGAGGATCGCTGCGTTCGGGATTGAGGAAACGCTCAAAATAGAGCTTGTGACGCAACGGGTCGACCTGAGTGATTTGCAATACATAGGAAACCAGACTATCGGCTGCCGAGCCGCGACCCACGCAGGGAATATGCTCGCGGTGGCAATAATCCACGATATCCTTTACAATTAAAAAATAGGGGGCGAATCCCAAATCGTTGATGGTCTGCAACTCGTATTCCAGACGTTTAATGACCGCGCTGGTCAGGGGACGGTAGCGGATGGTGGCTCCTGCAAAGCTCTTTTTCCACAGATAGGAAAATTCCGTTTCGCCCTCCGGCAGCTCGATGGAAGGGAAAACAGGCCGGCCCAGTTGGAACTCGAAACGGCAGGAGTCGGCAATAAAGCAGGTGTTGGCCAGCGCTTCCGGAAAAGCCTTAAACAGCTGCTGCATCTCTGCCGCACTTTTTAGAAATTGCTGTGGAGTACCGGCGGTTTGTACGTTGTCCTGTACTGTGTTGGCATCGATGGCATGCAAAACACGGCGTAAATGCCAGTCCTTCTGCTCAATAAAATGGACATCGTTACCGGCCGCCAGTGGAATGTTATTGGCCAGCCCCAGATCACGCAGGCGCATATTGACCAGCGTATCCTGTGCGGTAAAATATTGCATTTCCAGGAAAAAAGCGCCGTCGAACAATTCCGACAGGTGCACGGCAAAGCGGGCCGCTTCTTCGAAACGGCGTTTATTCAGTAAATGGTAAATATGACCCTCGCGGCCTGCGGAAAGGGCGATCAGACCGACCGTGTGATTTTTTAAATCCTTAATATTCAGTTTAAAACGATTGTGTCCGCCGTTTATGCGACCCAGAGAAATCAAATGACACAGGTGACGGTAGCCTATCTCGTTTTTGACCAGAAGAACCAGCCGGTGGCCATCGTCGAAACCGAGTTCGGCACCGATGATCGGTTTTAAACCGTATTCCCGGGCTTTTTGGTAAAATTCCACGGCTCCGTATAATCCGTTGTGATCGGTTAAGGCCAGAGCCTTCATTCCGGCTCTCTTTGCGGCCCGGATCAATTCTTCGGGTGAGGCCACACCGTCCAACAGACTGTAATAGCTATGGGTGTGCAGGTGAACAAATTCAGTCATTGTTATTCCGTTTTTAATAAAAATGTTACGAACGTACACCATGAAAATTACAAAGATATTTTTAAAAATCAAGAAAATTTTCAGCGCGTAGAATGTTCAATGATCAATCGGCAATTACAAAACGATCCTTTCCGGAAATAAAATCAGCCCATATGGGATTTTTCTTTGAAGCATGGGCATTTTCTGTTAAATTTGCTTTGCAGATAAGAAACCGTAATAAGTGAGGAACTATGTTAGCAGGGAAATACCGTGAACTTTACAGTCGTTTGCAAACCGTCATTCCGGTTGATCGTTTAATCCATGACGATTTGCGTGTTTTGGCCTTTGGAACGGACGCCAGTTTTTACCGACTGATTCCGCATCTGGTAGTGAAAGTCCATAATGAAGCGGAGGCCATTCATGTTATTAAAAGTTGTCGCACGTTGAACCTTCCCCTGACGGTGCGTGGTTCCGGCACCAGCCTTTCCGGTCAGGCCATCACGGAATCGGTACTGATGCTCGTGGTTGGTTCGGAATGGCAGACCTATTCCATAAACGAGAAGGGCTCGGAAATTACGGTTCAACCCGGTGTGCTCGGCTATAAGATCAATCAGTATTTGATGCCCTACGGACGGCGACTCGGTCCGGACCCCGCTTCCATCAATCATGCCCAGATCGGAGGCATCGTCTCCAATAATGCAGCCGGTATGTCTAGCGGCGTACGGTGGAATAGTTACCATACCGTCAGCGGCATGCGCATCGTCTTTAATGACGGCACTGTACTCGATACACGGGATGACGAGAGCCGAAAATTATTTCTTACTCAAAAAAAGGAATTAGTTAAAAAACTCACAGATCTGGCTAAATCTACCAAGAGAAAACGTACCGTAGCGAAACGGATCAAAGATAAATTCAGCATTAAAAATACGACCGGTTACAGTGTAAATGCTCTGGTGGACTTCACCGATCCTATTGATATCATCATGCATTTGATGGTGGGTGCGGAAGGTACACTGGGATTTGTTTCGGAAATCAGCTTTAAGACCATTGATGATCCTCCGAAGAAAGCCACGGCTTTGATTCTTTTCCCGGATATCAAAACCGCCTGCGAGACCATCCCCATTTTGAAAACCTGTAAAGTGGCCACGGCAGAAATGATGGATCGGGCTTCTTTACGATCTGTGGAAGACAAGGATGAGATGCCGGACTATCTCAAAACTCTGGATGAAGGGGTGGCTGCTTTATTGGTGGAAACCCGGGCCAAAACGGATCGTACCCTGCAGAAGCAGGTTGCTGAAATCAAGAAAAAATTAAGTAAAGTACCTCTGGTACGTCCGTTGGAATTTACCACGGATGCCAGGAAGATCGCCGGATTATGGAATGTACGGAAAGGATTGTTTACCTCGGTGGCTTCTTCCAGAGAAAAGGGGACAACCGTAATCATTGAAGATATTGCCGTCCCTTACGAGCATCTGGCCGAGGCTTTGCTGGAGCTGCAAAAGCGCTTTAAAAAATACCATTATAACGATGCCATCATCTGGGGACACGCCTTTGACGGCAATGTCCATTTTGTGTTAACCCAGAATTTTTCCAGAGAGGGAGAGCTGCAGCGCTATCAGGCCTTTATTGATGAACTGGTTACTCTGGTACTCGATCGATATGACGGCTCGTTGAAAGCGGAGCACGGTACGGGTCGAAATATGGCACCTTTCGTGGAAAAGGAATGGGGCAGCGAAATTTATCAAATCATGCATCAGGTGAAGCACATCTTCGACGCAGAAAATATATTTAATCCGGGTGTATTGCTCAATGATGACCGGGAAGTGCATCTGAAGAACCTGAAACCGATGCCCATGGCCCATGAGCTGATCGATGCCTGTATTGAGTGCGGTTTCTGTGAAAACAGCTGTGTTTCGCGTGATCTTACCCTTTCACCGCGGCAGCGCATCGTTATTTACCGGGAAATCAGTCATTTGACGCGTACAGGGGCAGAGCCGCACCGTTTGGCCCAGTTGCAGGATGATTTTAATTATTATGGTGACCAGACCTGCGCTACGGACGGATTGTGCGCCCTGAGCTGCCCTGTGGGAATCGATACCGGCTTGCTCATTAAGGAAATCCGGGCTGAAAAATTAACGCCACGTTCCAAAAAGATCGCGGCCTGGATTGCCGATAATATGGATCGGGTGACGGCTTTCATGCGCTTTAGTCTGGATATTGTGCATTATACGCATCTCTTGCTTGGCAGTTCTTTAATGAAGAATATAGCCGACGGTATCCGATCCTTATCCGGCAACCGCATACCCAAATGGATGCCGGCCATGCCCCGGGGCGGAAGACCGGCCCTGCCTGCTGCTGTCGATGAAGCCAATCCGCTTAAAGTAGTCTATTTTTCGTCATGTATTAACCGCTCCATGGGCATCTCGAAAGATTATGACCAGCAAGTGCCTTTAACCGTTAAAACCGAACAACTGTTGCGTAAAGCGGGCTATGAGATTATCTATCCCGAAAATATCAACCGCCTTTGCTGCGGTATGCCCTGGGCCAGCAAAGGATTCAAAGAAATTGGCGACCGTAAGGCGCACGAGTTGGAAGCGGCTTTAATCAAGGCTTCCGAAAACGGGGTGTATCCTGTTCTGGTTGATATGAGTCCTTGCTTGTATCGTATGAAAGAAGTATTTGATCCTTCTCTAAAATTATATGATCCCATTGAGTTTGCTCTGGAATTTCTGACCGAACGGCTGGAATTCGAACCGAGTGACGAACCGATTACTATCTTTTCCGTTTGTAGCGCCAAAAAGATGGGACTGGAAGAATCTTTTCTCAAGCTGGCCCGCATGTGCAGCACTAAGGTCATTGTCAACGAAAGCGCTTGCTGCGGCTTTGCCGGTGACCGGGGCTTTACCCATCCCGAGTTGAATGATGCCGGTTTAAAGTATCTGAAAGAACAGATTCCGGCTGAAGTAAAACACGGCTATTCCACCAGCCGAACCTGTGAAATCGGCCTGACCGAACATAGCGATATCTCTTACCAGTCCATTTTTTATCTGGTAGATCGGGTTACTACGCCTAAAGCGAAATAGGCCCGGTTTGATGCGGCTCAATAAACAGATTTTACATCTTGCCATTCCCAACATCATCAGCAATCTGTCGGTGCCCCTTCTTTCCGGGGTAGATACGGCGCTGGTTGGGCATCTTCCCCAGACCTATTTCATCGGTGCCGTGGCTGTAGGCAGTATGATTTTCAACTTTATATACTGGGGATTCGGATTTCTGCGCATGGGCACAACCGGTTTGACCGCTCAGGCTTTCGGCGCCGGAAAACGCAAAGAAATTATTACCATATTGGGAAGGGGACTAATCGTAGCTCTATCCGGCAGCTTGTTGATAATTGTCCTGCAAAAGCCTTTGGCTCAGTTGAGTTTCCATCTGATTCATGCCTCAAATGAAGTAGAGCACTATGCTCGTAATTACTATTTTATCCGTATCTTTGCCGCTCCGGCTACTCTTGCCCTTTATGCGTTTCAAGGTTGGTTTCTGGGTATGCAAAATGCCCGGTATCCCCTCGTTTTAACCGTAGTGACTAATCTTCTGAATGTGGGTTTCGATTTTCTATTTGTCTACGGTCTGGGAATGAATTCCGATGGAGTCGCCCTGGGCACTGTCCTGGCTCAGTATATCGGTCTTGTTTTGGCTGTCTGGCTGTTCTGCAGGAGATATCGATCTTATCTGGGCGATATGGATCGTAAACGATTGTTTGATGTTGCCCGTTTTCGGCGCTTCTTATCCATTAATTCGGATATCTTTTTACGCACTTTGCTGCTGGTTTTTGCTTTTTCGTTTTTCACGGCAAAATCAGCTGAGTTCGGTGACGGAGTGCTGGCGGCCAATTCGGTTTTGATGCAGCTGTGGCTGATTTTCTCGTATGCCATCGACGGATTTGCTTTTTCCGGCGAGAGTCTGGTAGGTAAGTTCTGGGGCGGTAGAGACTATTCGAATTTGCGGCGAGTAATACGCTATCTTTTTTACTGGGGAAGCGGCCTTGGCCTCTTTTTTTCGCTTGTCTATTTTCTTTTTCCCCGACCTTTGATCTACGTATTTACTAATCAACAAGCAGTTGTAAATATTGCCCTAAGTTATATGGGCTGGACCATGATTGCTCCTGTTCTGAACAGCTTCTGCTATATCTGGGACGGAATCTATTTGGGTGCAACCGCTACTAAAGCTATGCGCAATACCAGTATTCTGGCCCTATTTGTTTTCTTCCTACCGGCATACTATATCATGCGACCTATATGGGGAAACAACGGCATGTGGTTGGCCATGACCTTTTTCATGATCTTCCGCGGACTTTCGCTATGGATTTTAAGCCGTAAATACATCTGGCGTCCGATGAATGAATAAAAAATTTCCGGTTGAATGGCATGCCGAATCCTTTTTTGGCCATAAAATAATGATTATTTTTATTCGCAGAGAAATAACCGGAAATAGGTTCTATGTCATTCTATGTGGGTAGGATTCCGTCAGGTAAAATAAATATCCGACCGGATTGCCGGATTCCTTTTTCCAAATCCCTACGTTTTTTAATGAAGCAATCATTTGAACCGGAACGGATAGTTCCACGGTATTTCCGCAAATCTGATGTTTTAACTTCCTCCATGCGAAGAGAGGGGAAAGAGGGATGAGTTGTTTTTTCGTCCATTCAACTCGAATCGGGGGTAATTATATCTGAGATATATCTATCATAAATAAATTGGCTCTACCGGGATTCTTGCGGTTAAACGTCGCGCATCCTTAAATCATCACGAAATGATGCAATTTGAGTAGCCACACCCGTCAGCTGCCGGGCAGGAGCGAAGCCTGTGGGCAAGATGCAACCGAATAGGGTTAAAATAAACCAGGCCTTTCAATGTATAGGGTATCCTATTTCGTTAGAACGCTCTGTGTTCCACATTCGACGCCTTCAGCGTCGAACTCTCTTTTTCCGCTTTACCACAGGCAAAGCCTGTGGCTACTCATATTCGTATCCTTCGGATACTATTGTTTTTATATACAAGATGAACGAAACAATAAAAAATTGTTTAATTCCTTTTATCCGTCTTCATTAATATACAGCTTCACAAGAAACCCGGTAGAGCCAAGTAACGATTTATTTACAGTCCATGATTTCCGCATATTTTTCATTCACTTAGCTTTGAATGTAAAGAATATCAGCAGCAGATCCCAATTCTTTTTCCCTCTTTTGCATCCAAATCCAGTAGAGCTTAAATTCGGGTGGAATGTATTTAAGGGATTGCAAATAATTGTTCTCGACTAATGTATTGTCTGTTATCAGCTATCTGCTGGCCGGAATGATCTTCATCTTCTTTCTGGTCTATACGATTCAATCAATTTTGGAACATGAACAGCGTGCTGCACTCAGAGCATTGATTCTTGCCATACTTTTACCATTGCCCTATGCTTTTTTTGCTTTCGTCTCTTTTAGCGGACAACAAACGATTCTTACCATCTTAATAGCAATGACCGTATTAACCGGAATTTATTTGCTGTTCCCTTTCCACCGGACAAGAATTGATGTGGATCGTATTCCTGCAGGACGGATCGATGAACGGGATATCATGTTTTCACGCCGCTTATATGAAAAGGGAACGGAACGTTATCGTACTTACTACCGGTCGCACCCGGAATATAAATCCATAGACGACGGTTTCAGGGCCAATCCCGGATTACTGGGAAAAGGAAGCCGTTTTTACCACCCGTTGATGTTTGCCGCTGCCAATGCCAGCTTTATTTCGGTCACAGCCCTGCATAGTCTGGTAGAAAATGAAACGATATCCGTGGAACCTGTTCACCTTCCTTCCGGTCAGGTGAGCCGTTTTATAAAAAATTGGGCGAAAAAGCTCGGGGCTTATTCCGTGGGTATTACTACTTTGCGCGACTATCACCTGTATTCCCATGTGGGCAGGGGCCCACATTTCGGCCGGGAAGTGCAATTACCTCATACGGTTGCTGTTGCCTTCACGGTAGAAATGGATAAAACCAGTCTGGACTATGCTCCTTACGGGCCGACGGTCATGGAGTCGGCCAGAAAATATATGGATGCCGGGGCCATTGCCGTACAAATCGCGGAATTCATCAAACAGCTCGGTTATTCGGCCCGAGCGCACATCGATGGAAATTACCGTGTCGTCTGTCCCCTGGTAGCCCGGGATGCCGGATTGGGGGAACTGGGTCGTATGGGGTTACTGATGACTCCTACTCTTGGACCACGGGTACGAATCGGTGTCGTCACTACCGATTACCCTTTACTAACAGAGCAGGGTAGGGAAGAATGGACCGTACAGGAATTTTGTGCCCGTTGTAAAAAATGTGCCGATGCCTGTCCGAGCAAAGCCATCTCGTTTGATGATCCTAAGGAGATAAACGGGGTCGTCCGCTGGAAAATCGATCAGGAAAAGTGTTATACGTACTGGACGGAAGTCGGTACGGATTGTGCCCGTTGTGTAGCGGTCTGCCCCTATTCCCATCCTGATAACCTGCTTCATAATCTGGTTCGGAAAGGATTGAAACAATCCAGTGCCTTTCAGTGGATGGCCTTAAAAATGGATGACTTCTTTTACGGAAGAAAGCCGACTCCGCGTAAGCCGCAAAAGTATCTGGAGTAAGTCGATAGTTTACAAATCCGTTCCAACTATCCTAAAAATATTTGACAAATAACTCTTAATAATTATATTACATGTCAATAAGCGCATATAATGGGAATGGAACGATATGGATTTTTTAAGATTGTTCAGAGCGTTGGGTGACGAAACCCGTCTGCGATTAGTTAATCTGTTTGTACAGAGTAAAGAGGCGATTTGTGTCTGTGAAATGACCGACGCCATGCTTGTACCTCAATATCAGATTTCCCGTCATCTTACCGTTCTTAAAAATATCGGTTTGATGACTACCGAACGCTTTGGAACATGGATTTATTATTCACTCGATCGAAACGCTTCGCCTTGCACGGCCGACCTGATGGCGGTCATTGAAAAGCATTTTAAACAAAAATATGGCGAAGATATTAAGCGGCTCAATGACCGGTTGGCCAAACGTGAAGCCGGACGTTGTGTGCTTGGCTATGCCCTCATCGAGAAAGAGGGATCCTTAAGTAAACAGGAAAAAGGAAAGAGAAACAGTTCGAAATTTCATGGTTAATTCATTTTACGATTACTATGTTCTCTTTTTGGCTTTTTCCGGTATCCAGGTAAGGAATGATTATGGAAACCGATATCTGGCAGAACTGGCTCTTCGAATATGAGTCGGCTCTCAAACAATCTGCCAAAGAACGAAAACCCGTTCTGCTTCAATTTCATCGCGAGTCTTGCTCCGGGTGTAAAAAATTATATACTTCCGTTTATCCCGATCTTATGGTGAAAAAGGAAATGCACGACTGGTTTATCTGCCTGCGCCAGGATATCCGTAAGGATCGAAAGATACGATCTCGATATGCAGCTGTCTGGACACCGTCTTTCTATGTGCTGGACTATAAAGGTCAGTCCTATTTTCAACAAGCCGGATTTTTAGAGATCGAGGATTTTCGGGTAGTACTGCGTATCGGACTGGCCGAGTATCTGATTCCCCGTGGCCAATATTCCCACGCTAAACAGGTTCTGCAGGAAGGTCTGGACCTTTTCGCGGACAATCCCCGTGCTTCCGCACTCCTCTTTCGCATGGGCATGATAAACTATCTGCAGACCTGGGATAATAAACAATTCCGGGCACATATGCGACAGATTCGGGAATTATATCCCCAAAGCCCCGAAGCCCGCATGTGGCCCTGGATAGAAGACTGACCATACCCGAAATATAATTTTATTGTCCCTTGATTTCCGCAATCGCATCCTCTATATTTAAATCGTTAGTGCTCTTTTTATAAGTTACTATCTTGAGGAGAATGCCATGAAATCGTTCATCATTTTACTGGTGGCGATGTTATTGGGTATCTGGCAGTCCCCCATTGTGGGCCAGAGTGAATTTTCCGTTGATGACTATGAGAACTTTCTGCAACAAAATCAGGATTTAACTTACGAACAATTACAAAGTCAGTTTCCCTTATCCGCCCCCTACTATAAAGGCCGCCAGGCGAATACCGATTTAAATCGCTTTAAATACCTCGATTCGATCAAAATAAAATTCGCTTTGACTTCGGAGGAGCTGGAACTGCTTAAGCAGAATTATTTTGTGGTAAGCGAACGACTGAATTATGATTGTTTCGGCAAGGCCTTTCATCAAATTTACGCCAATGATTTGCCGGTATTTATCTCTTCCGACGCCATTCTTCATGCCCTGCATATGTCGTACGATCAAATTCTCGCCGCCCTGGAGATCAGTGTCTTAAAACCGAACTTAATCGAATTGGCAGAAAATCTTTATGCATCCTTTCCGGCGCTGAAAGACAAATATGATTCCGAGAATGATCTCGGCCCGGCACTCCGGGATGTGGATCTGTATGTGACCATCTTTCGCTCTCTGATCAACGGTCGGGAATTATCCCCTCAATTCACGGATCAAAACCAGGTAGATCAGATTTGGCAGGCCATCCAGGACGAGCAGGTTATTTCCCTGCCGCTCTTCTCCGATCATTACCGTACCCTGGATTTTAGCCAGTTTAAGGTAAGGGGACACTACACACGGGATGAACTGCGCGACTATTTTAAAGCCATGATGTGGCTGGGGCGTATTGATTTCTTGCTAACTCCGCCCCCGGAAAATCCGTATGAAGAACCCTGGAGCAAGGAACAAATACAGCGCATGAATCTGGGTTCCTTTCTACTGAACGAATTATTAGATAGGGCCCGGTCGCGCCCTGTCCTGAATCAGAACGATGAAATCATTACCTTTATGGTCGGTGAATCGGATAATCTGACTCCTCGGGAATATAAAGAATTACTGGATTCCTTAGACCTGACTGACGTCCGCCAATTGTTAACGGATTCTGTCTATGAGGATTATCAAAAGGCCCTGATAAATTATCCCGGTTCCGATCAAAAAATCCTCTCCCAGATTATGATGGTTAACCCCTTTAACAGCGAACCGGCTCCTCTGCCTGTCTCGTTTCGTCTGATGGGCCAACGGTTCATTCTTGATTCCTATATCTTTTTCAATGTGGTTTTTGATCGAATTGTGTATCAGGGCCAAAAAATATGGCGTCCCTTGCCGGACCCTCTGGATATTTTATTTGTACTGGGCAATGATGACGCCCTGTATCTCCTGAAAAACGAAATTGATCAATACAAATACGCTTCTCAATTGGACGCCCTGCGCTATCTGGTCGATTCTTATAATGCCTCATTTTGGAATCTGTCGCTGTATAATGTGTGGCTGAACTCCATTCGCGCTCTGAATCCCCCGCAAAATCAAAAGGATCGGCCCTTTTTTATGCAAAGTGCGGCCTGGCATCAAAGTAGAATGAATGCCCAACTGGCCTCCTGGGCCCAATTGCGCCATGATAATCTTCTCTACGCCAAACAATCCTATACCGGGGCAACGGGTTGTTCGTATCCTTACTCATTGGTTGAACCGGTACCGGAGCTGTATGCCCGACTGGCCGGGTTTGCTGAAAAGGCGGAAAACTATTTTGCAGACTTTCCCGAAAACGGAATCGAAATGGCCCGGATTCATCATTTCTTTCCCAAATTCCGGGATGTGATGCAAAAATTGGAAGCCATAGCCCGCAAGGAATTACAACATGTCCCTCTTTCCGAAGAAGAGCGGCAATGGCTGAAAAAGATGTTATTCGAGGGGATGGAGAGTGGGGAACCCCCTTATACGGGATGGTATTCTTCGCTTTATTTTTATCCGGAAGATGCCGCCTGTTTTAATTATATCATTGCCGACGTCCACACTCAACCCACCGATTTTGAGGGGAATCCGGTAGGCAAAATTTTACACGTAGCTACCGGAAAGGTTAATCTCGGTGTTTTCCTGGCGAATGCACCGGACTCGGATGCTCTGCCGCTTGCTTTTGTGGGGCCGGTTATGTCCTATTACCAAACAGTCACCGATAATTTTAATCGACTGACGGATGAAGAGTGGGCGACACGAGTTGAGAACGGCCGCTTACCTGAACGGCCGGACTGGGTCAACATTTTTTTAAGTGATGCCCGGGGAAGAAAATATGCAGAGGGCAGGGAATTGCCTTCCCGGTCTATACGGGAGTTAAAGAACCGAATTCTTCAGTCATCAGGCAATTTCATTTATTCCAAAACTATCCGAATCCCTTCGGTAGGGGCATCTCCACGATGGAAGGCTCCCGGAGTACGGTAATAGCCTTTGAACTTCCGGTGCAAACTACCCTGAGTTTGAAAGTATATGACCTTAACGGAAGGGAATTGGCTACCCTGATCCGCGGCAATTTCCCCTCCGGTCGATACCGGGTAAACTTTACCGCCCAACGTCTGGCAAGCGGTGTGTATATCTATCGTTTGTCTACTTCCAGCGGTATTTCTATCTCCCGGAAGATGATCGTACTGCATTAAGGAACGAGTCCGGCATATCCCGATATATCTCGTTATACCGAGTATAATTTTTTTGGCTCTACCGGGATATTTGTGGTTAAACGCCGCATCCTTAAATCATCACGAAGTGATGCAATATGAGTAGCCACACCCGTTAGCCGCCGGGCAGGAGCGAAGCCGGTGGCTACTCATATTCGTATCCTTCGGATACTATTGTCTTTAAATACAAGATGAACGAAACCATAAAAAATTGTTTCATTCCTTTTATCCGTCTTCAGTTAATATACGGCTTCATAAGAAACCCGGTAGAGCCATTTTTTAAAAGGGAAGGTTTGCGGGGACAACTCTGATCCCTTTTCGACGGATGAAGTTCGGATCGAACGTAGGGTATGAGTCTACGCACTGTAAATTATTCTTTTATTTTATATTAAAAAACACGCAAGGGTTGATTTCGGTCTCCTTTTAATTTATATTATTGCACATTTACGCAATAATGAAATGGAACAATTATGCCGAGAGGAATGAAGAGGGGAATGATGGGGCCCATGACGGATCCCCGCAGCCGTTTTTTTATGGCCCTGGCCAGCGATCAACGCTTAAAAATCATCGGATTATTAAAAGAAGGGGAAAAAGGCTCCCAGCAAATTATTGATGAATTACATCTCGATGCTTCGGTGATTTCCCGCCATCTGATGCTGTTACGTAATGTGGGACTGGTGACGGCCCGTAAGGAGGGCGTTGCATCCTATTTTGCAATTGCCGATCAGCGGGTTTTTCAAATTATTGAAACCGCTACACAGATTTCTAAAGACTGGTATAATCGATTTCAAGAATTTTTTTAAATATCTTATTAATAGAATGGGAGAGTACATGATGAAAGTTGCCATTGTTACCAATGACGGTCGAACGATTAGTCAACACTTCGGCCGCTCACGCTATTATAAAATTGTTACGATAGAGAATGGAGTTGTAACCGAAAGTGCGCTACGGGAACGGGGTACCGGTCATTTTGCCCCGCAGCAGCAGGCCAGGCCGGATGAACAGGAGCATCGTGATCCGCAGGGACGCCATGGCTACGGTGCCGAGGCCCGGGGACGTCATTCCATGATGGCCGCTGAGATTGCCGACTGCGATGTTTTAATCGCCGGCGGCATGGGTTCCGGAGCTTACGAGAGTTTTAAGGCTGCCGGATTGAATGTGATCTTAACCGATTATCAGGACATCGAAGAATCCGTTTCGGCATTGATAGAGAAAAAGATTCACAATCTGGTTGAAGAACGCACGGATTAAGGTTTTTCATTTAACCGGGCTAACAGCTTAAAAATTTTTCGTTTCTTTGCAAGTTATTGCATAATTGTTCAAGCAAATAAAAAAAGAAACGAGTGTGCGTTTGATATGAGCAAGCGTTTTATGAAACACAATTAAGAAAGTTTTTTTACTTTATAATTGTAAACTTGTACAATTGCAAAATAGAGTAACAACTTATGATGAAATCCGACGGGTAGAACCTTTACTTAAAAGTGGCTTGACTTGCTGGACCCATACCGTTGAAGAAAGAAGCATAAAAACTAGAGAAAAAAATAAAATATCTCTCATGTAGATTCAGAAAATCTATTCAGGTATTGACAAACTGATTTTTATGCTTATATTAATGCCAATATGCGCATATATAAGAATAAAGGTTGGCGGAATTCCCGGATACGGCTATTCTTGAGTATATATCAACCGGAATGCTCGTCAACCGAAATTTGGAACTGGCTAAGAAAGGGAAGGAACGATGTTGTTCACTATAGAGAAGAAGCGGAATATGAGTAAATTAAGAATTTTCTGTCTCGTTTTGATTCTGTTGTTGGCTTTCCATATTCATTTGGCATCGGCACAAAAACTGAGGCCCCGCCCTCCTTTGTACGGCATTCCGGCCAAGACTTTACCCCGGGGGCACTGGGTTTTTCGCGGGTACGCGGTTTTCCCTCATTTTACCCGAATGCTCAATTCCAAAACAGGCAAAATGACGAGTTTGCCCGGCGGGACGGAATTTACGGCAGATTCTTACATTTTAAAAGTCCGCTATGGCATCCTAAATCGCTTTACGGCCATCGTAAATCTGCCTTACATTCACAAACGTTTTAAATCGCTTAAAATAGAAAAATCCGGCGAGGGTATCGGCGATGTAATCGGTGCATTGCTTTACAAATTTTACTTCAACAAAACACATCGGTTTCTGTTCTCCGGATTGCTGTTTACCAAATCCCCGACAGGAAAGGCCGATGACGGACATCTTGCCCTTACAAAAATGCCGCTTGGTACGGGCAGCTTCGATGCCGGTTTTGCCCTGATGCCGGAATGGGGAACGGGCAAATGGGACCTGCGTTGGTCGGCTTTTTACATTGCCCGCGGTAAAAATAAGCAACATATGGATTTGGGGGATGTGGTCAGTTTGTCGTGGAGTACGGCTTACAATTTAAACCGACGCTTCATTGCCGAAAGCACATTTCTTTACAAATCCATTGCCCGGGACAGGGTTAATCCCAGCTACCACCTTTTCCAATTTATTCCGGCGCTTCAGTACCGATTGCGACGTACCTTTTTGGTTCAATGGGTTGTGCCGGTTACCGTAGATGCCAGGGTTAAATTCAGCGCCGATTATGAAACGTGGCTGGGTTTATATTTTTTATTGTGAATATCATTAAACAAACATAAAAGAAGGGGAGAAGAACCGTATGAAGCAACCACTTGAAATTAAAATTTCCATCGCCAATTGTGCCGGGCGTTCCAATATCGGCCAAATGTCGGCGGAAATTGCCAAACGCGTGGATAAGGCTCTGCCTTATGCCAATATCAATTGTCTGCCGGCTATCTTTCCGGGGCTGAAACCGGCGGGCAAATTCCAGGAGGCTGACGCGATTGTCGTTATTGATGGCTGCAAGGAGGCCTGCGTATTGGAAACGATCAGATTGGGTGGTTTTGTTCCGGCTCTGCGTATCGCTCCGGATGAAGATTACGGTGTGGAAAAAATACCTGGTCTGGATTATGATCAAGAAACTGTTGAACTGCTTGCCCGCGATGTGATTGAAAAGGTAAAAAAACTGGCGCAGGAACTAATGGAAAAGAAAAAGCACGAGCTCGTTCCTAAATGAAAGGAAGTGATTCATGGCAATGATTAAACGTTTGGATGCTTTCATAAAAAAATATATGCCCGCCATCATTTTGGCGGTGTTGGTCTTCGGCTATTGGATAGGTTTGCAATTGGATAGAGCACAAATTCATTTCATCAAGGCTTCCATTTTGCCCTCGGTTATTATCATGATTTATGCCATGCTGATTACCATGCGCATGGATGAATTGAAAAATGCATTTATTTATCCCAAAGGGATGATTTACGGCAGCATTCTTTCGCTATTGGTTGCGCCCTTACTGATGATTCCCGTTGCAACGGTTTTTACTAAGAATCCCAATTTATATACGGGATTACTGTTAGCTTCCATTGTGCCTCCCGGTGGTATGATTACCTATTGGACGGGCATTCTGGGGGCGAACATCGGTTTGGCTACGGCGATTCAAACGGTGACCCTTTTGGTTTCCATTATTTGGGTACCGTTGGGAATGAAATTATTTGTCGGCAGTCGGGTAGATGTCCATACCACCACATTGCTTATTAAAATAATTGTCATGGTCGTTATTCCCTTGGTCCTGGCCTATCTCACGCAAAAGGCGGTCAGCAAAAAATATACCTGGAAAGGCATTGTTAAAATCATGCCTATTTCCCATCTTATTTCTTCTTTATTGGCCCTGTACATGGTTTTCGTTGCCATGAGTGTTCAAGCGCATCTGATTTACAGAGAACCGGGACTTATTATTTTCCCGGCGCTGGGTATGCTGATTTATTACGGTGTAGCTTATCCTTTTTCCTATTATTTTGCGATTAAAATATTAAAGGAACCGCACGAAAAGGCCATTCCCATCACCTACGGATTTTCAACGAAAAACTTATCGATCGCCATGGGCCTGGCCATTGCTGCTTTCGGTCCGATGGCCTTGTTGGGGGTTGTGCCCTGCATGTTGTTCCAAATGCCTTTTGCTTCCATTTGGTACAAGCTATTCTCTAAATTCGCCGAACGGAACAAACAAGACGCGATTTTGGAAACGAACATAAACAGCGAAGGAGCCTGATCATGTTTCGGAAAATTCTGTATCCCACCGATTTCTCTGCCTCGGCCGAAGAGGCTTTGGAATATGTAAAAAAATTGAAAGAAGCCGGGACGGAAGAAGTGATTTTACTGCACGTGTACGACGAGCGCGATGTGGATGTTCAATGGGAAGTGGAGGCCCAGATTCATCCGGAAGAGCCGCTGGAAAAATCCAGGCATGATGTTCTTAAACGGATGCTGGAAAATGGATTTGACCGTTTAAAAGAGTTGGAAAAAGAGATTACACATTTTTCGTTTAAAACGGAACTTATTGTAGAAGTGGGTATCCCTTATCAAAAAATCATTCAAGCGGCGGATAATTTACACGTATCGCTAATCGTTATGGGCTCGCACGGTGAACACGGTTTTGTGGAAAAACTGTTCGGAAGCACCACCGGTCGTGTGCTGGCCCATGGCAATGTACCGGTTTTGGTGGTTAAGCCTAAGAACCATCCGAATAGTTCAACACACTAATTCGTCAACTAACGATTCGTTACCTTCTTAGCGGTAAGCATTTCCACGTTAAAGTATATGGAGGCGGAGCAATGGCTAAAGATTTAAGCAAAACCCAATGGCATGGGATTCCTCGCATGGAAATCGAGTGGTTCCCGAAGATTGTGGAAGAAAAATGCATTGGTTGTCAGCTTTGTTATGTAAGCTGTGGCCGGGAAGTGTTCGAGTATGAGGATGCTACCCGAAAAGCTCTCGTCGAGCGGCCCTACAATTGTTTGGTCGGCTGTACCACCTGCGCAACCATTTGTCCCACGGCGGCCATCGAATTTCCTCCCAAAGAATTCGTGCAGAAATTGGAGAAAGAATACAAGATTCTAAAAGTAGTGCGTCAAATTGCCAAAGAGAAAAAAACAAAAAAGGAGTACGAAGAAGCGCGGGCCAAAGCGGAATCCATTTTAAATTCCGTAATGACAAACATCGAAATCGAAGCCACCGGGCATTTTGGTGAACGCCGGATCATTCCCAAAATATACGAGGCCATCAAGAACGATCCGTGCGATGTTTTGTACCTCAACATCGAGACGCCCGGTTTAAAAAGTTGCTGGAAAGAAAAAGCGCCTTCATATTGCCGATTCCGACTGGTCTCAACCGAATATGGCGATGTAACGCCCTATTTGCAAAAAATTAAAACTATTTTTAAGGAAAACGGCGTTGTCCTCGTTTCTGAAAACAGAATTTCTTAAATTGAAACCATGAGGAGAAAGATTGAAAGCAAGAAAATGAAAAATAGCAATCAAGAATCGTCCGAGCCTTCTTTGTGGAAACTTACGGGGGCTTTCTTTAAAATCGGTTTAACTGCCTATGGCATGGCCATCCTGCAGCAGCTTAAGGCGCTGATCATCGGCAAAAAATGGCTTACTCGCCGGCAGTTGGATGAGGGCCTGGGCATGGTGCAAATGTATCCCGGCCCCATTATGTATAATCTGGCTACCTATGGCGCTTACCGTACCCGAGGATTCAGCGGTGCGCTTTTGGGCAGTTTTGTTTTTTTACTGCCATCGTATGTACTTATGGTAGTCTTATCGTGGGTTTATTTCAGTTACGGGCTGGTATCATGGATCCATCCTTTGTTTATTGCTCTGGAAGCCATGGTCACAGGCATCGTGGCTCATATTTTCATTGATTTCAGTGAACGCTATCTGAAAACAAAAGCTGGAGCGCTCGTTGGCGGATTGGCTTTTTTACTAATGCTCTTTAAAGTAAATGCTTTCTATGTGATTGTTCTGGCCATCTTTTTGGGAATTGCTTTGCTGCGGGATATTAAGAGAGGAGAGAAAGAGGACGGTTCGGATGTTGCCATGATTCCCGGCAAAATGAGTCACCGTATATTTGCAATCGTTGTCACCGGCGCGGGATTTTTTACTATTATCGCAGCGGGACTGATATTCGAGAAATCTTCGGCAAAACTTTTACTATCCATGTTTAAAATAGGGGCCGTGGCTTTCGGTAGCGGGTTTACTATCATGCCCCTTCTACAACAGGAAGCGGTCATCTCCCATCACTGGTTAACCATGAAACAATTTGCCGACGGTATTGCCATGGGGCAGATCACCCCCGGACCTTTCCTTATTACCGCAACTTTTATCGGTTATAAAGTGGGCGGCATAGCCGGCAGTGCTCTGGCCACCTTCGGCATGTTCTTTCCGTCTTTCTTTTATACTTTAATTGTTTCCGAGATCTATGGCAAGATTAAACACCTGCGACCCATCCGGCAGGCACTTCAAGGTGTCCTGGCCTCCTTCACAGGTATGCTGCTCTTTGTCTTGCTGAGTCTGGGCAAGGTAGCTCTCACTTCACCCTTACCCTATATCTGGGCGGTGGGCGCTTTCCTGGCCGTCCGCTATCTTAAACTTAATATTCTGTGGATATTTGCGATTGGAATCATTCTATCCATCGGTTGTTACCAGTTTGGAATCGTTTTAAACTGACCCATGCGGCTTGAAGGCTTCAATGCATTCTTTATGCAAATTCAGATGACGCAAAAGTGCTAATTATAAAATTTCGGAAGATGAAAACGTTTCTATTTTTTGTCAGGCGACTGGTGAAGTTCTTTCAAAATATCCAGGATTTGCCGGGTATGATCATTCGTCTGCACTTTATTAAAAATATGCAGGATTTTACCGTCTTTATCGATCAGGAACGTCTTGCGTTGTGCTACCAGAAATCCGGTGAGCGTGCCTTTGGCACCATAGGCGGCAGCCACTTCTTTTTTGGTGTCCGAAAGGAGGGGGAAAGGTAATTTGTATTTCCCGGCAAATTTCCGATGGGATGAAGCGTCGTCGTAACTGACGCCTAAGATAACAAGGCCGGCTTTTTGTAATTCAGCGTAGTTATCGCGGATATTACAGGCTTCTGCCGTACAACCCGGTGTATCGTCTTTGGGGTAAAAATAGAGAACGACGATTTTTCCCCGATACTCTTTTAACGTGTGTATTTTTCCGTCTGCATCCGGCAATGAAAAATCGGGCGCCGCATCACCCGGTTTCAATTGAGGGGCTGCTACCAGGCTTAATGCGAACATAAAAACTCCTGCGATAATAAATTTAAGCATATTGTCTCCGAAAAAACTTAATATTGGATACGATTAATGTTACGATTGATTATAACGATGCATTAAGAAAATTAATTCCTGAAGCAATGTTTAAAACAGGGCGGGGATGGACTTTCCGGCAGTTCGTTTCGATTGCAGCGGTTTGTAATCCTTTACTATCCACCGACCTCTGATGAAAACAGATTGCAATGGTATGTGTGGATTTTCAGCGCCTTGTGGATGTACTTGCGGTTCAACCGTTAAATCTATGGGTAAATCTAGGCATAGGTAATTCTCCGAGTGTAAGATACAAGGCGTATTGCAGATATTTTCCGTCTTTAAAACCGCATGCCTTTTTGATAGTCGGTTTGGCTTTATTGTTAAATCCTTCTACAATCCCGAAAGAAAGTTTTGGATTTGTGTCAAACCGATTCATTATCAACTCTTGTTTTTCGCTTAGCATCTTAGGAACCTTTTTCATAGGGCGAGCGCGGATTTTCGCGGTTTGTATATTCTTGATTTTAAAGCCCAAGCGATAGAAGGCGATATAGCAGCCTTTTCCAAATCCGTCAAAATGCTGTTGATCCGCTAGCCATGACTTTTTCATTTTTAAGAAAGAAGAGTAAGATAGTACGCAGATATTTATAAAAATTAAAATTCTTATTGCAGATGCTAAAACAGCTATCTATATTGCTTTAGAATTCTTTTGAAACCCGCATTAAGGGAAAAAATAACATAATAGCGTTTTACAATGGCAGGACAAACATAAATACTGAATTTAAATTGTATATCCTCAGCTAATTTGGGGGGTATAAGGGAAAGGAGGTGAGCAGCGGGATTTTTATGATTATTTTAAAAACGGAAAACACAGTGAGCGCAAAACGGATGTTGCTGTTAAGATAAATTTAACAATAAAAGGTAAAAAATTATGAAATTTCTGATTACTACTTCAATATTTATCTTTTTATTGGGCGTCACCATAGCCGCAGAATACAAAGTTCCCACCGCTGCCGCTTCCGTTACTGCAGCTGATTTAGACCTTGATGGCGATATGGACCTGGTTATTGGGCATAACTATGATTTTAATACGGAATGGTCCGGGATATCTATTTTAATACAGGATTCTGTTGGAGATTTTTCCTTAGCAGATTCCCTGTATCTTTATGGAGGACAAACAAATATTTTTACATGTAATTTGGATAGTAATCTAAAACCGGAAATTATAGCAAAGTATTATGATAAAGAAAATGATAATGAATATATAGCGATTATATATAATAGTGATTTGACAGATACTAATTTTATTTCACTAAATACCAATGAAGGTGTTGGTTATTATTCAAGTGGAGATATAGATGGAGATGGAGATACTGACATTGTTTTTGCTTCAAATGACGGTTTGTTCTGGGGTTGGATTTACAATGACGGAAACGGCAACTTCTCTGAACCTAACTACCATTATTATGAGGAAAACTACCCCAGCGATATAGCCTGCGGCGATATAAACGGCGACGGTCGGGCCGATGTCGGGGTCAGTGCCCAGACTACCCGGGTGTATTTCAGCTACCCGGATTCCTTTAAAGCGGTCATTTTGGAAGAAAATGGCTTTAAAGATAATATTGTTCTTACGGATATGGATAAAGATGGCGACAAGGATGTGGTTGTTTCTGAAAATTTGATATTTAGCTTTACTACAAATACTACTTACGAATATTCAGGTGAAGATAGTTTTATTCTACATGAAAAGAAAAAATTCAGTCCTTCCACTTCAACGCTTGTTGTATCGGACGTGAACAACGACAGCCTGCCCGATATGGTTTATACCGCTTTGGACGGTATCTATGTTTTGTATAATGAAGGTAATTTTATTTTATCCGACCCTGAGTTTTTCCCGATCCCGAATTACGGCGAGATATGGCGGAAATCATTCTGCGCCGACCTGGACGGCAACGGCTATAACGATGTGGTTACCGTACGCACCCTTTATGAAGAGATTGCCTCCAATGTAAACATTCTTTATAACGACGGAACGGGCCGCTTCCAGGATACGTCGCCGGTAGGGATAAAAAATAAAAAAAATCCTGCTGTTCCAAAAGAATATAATCTGTGGAACTTCCCCAATCCCTTTAACAATTCGACATTTATTCGCTTTACACTTTCACAACCGGAAACAGTAAGTTTGGAAATTTATAACGTGCGAGGCCAACAAATAAGCCGTCTGTTAGTCGATCATCCGCTAAAAGCCGGACAACATACGTTTGCCTGGTACGGCCGGAATAACAGCGAAACTGTAGTCAGCAGCGGGATTTATGTGGCTGTTTTAAAAACCGAAAAGGTAACCCAAAACCATAAGCTTTTATTCGTAAAATAAATCAACTGAAAGGAGGATGTGCTATATTAAAATCTTTACTTCTCATGCTTTTTGTTTTTATTACATTATCTTATGCAGAAGAACAAAGTGTTGTTTCAAAAATTTATTTAAGAATTAACGGACACGAATATGAGCTTCCTGATGAAGTCGCCCGGGAGTTTTCTAATTATTATGGCTCTAGTGGGTTTTTTGTGGTTAAACGCCGCAAAAATATCATCCTTAAATCATCACGAAGTGATGCAATATGAGTAGCCACACCCGTCAGCCGCCGGGCAGGAGTGAAGCCTGTTGGCAAGATGCAACCGAATAGGGTTACCGCAAAACGGTAAAATAAACCAGGCCTTTCAATGTATAAGGTCTCCTGTTTCGTTAGAACGCTCTGTGTCCCACATTCGACGCCTTCAACGTCGCGCTCTCTTTTTCCGCTTTACCACAGGCTCCGCCTGCGGCTACTTACATTAGTATCCTTCGGACACTTTTATTATTAAATGCAAAATGAACGAAGCAGTAAAATCATATTGTCAGTCTTTATTTAATATTTGACTTCACAAGAACCCCAGTAGAGCCATTATTATTTTATGGCCAATGCGTTTGGTGAAAAATCACAAGAAGCTTATATTCAGTTTCCAATAAAAGGAGAATCTAACCTTTTTCTTTTAAATCAAGGTATTAAATAATGTCCTGAGGGATTGCCGGGCAACGATACCCGGGTTAAATTCATGCCCTATTTACAAAACAAATCAGGCAATGAAAACAGCAACTACTCTTCATCCAAATCTATCGGGTGCGGGGTTTAAATCCACAGCTGCTAACCGCTCTCCCGCAATTTAAACAAAGCGATTCACGAATGGTCAGATTCGTACTGAAACGTTTTAACTCGGCTCAGATAATTATAAGCACTTGCAGACCGGTAGAACGATACTTCAAAAAGAAGATTTCCTGAAATCAATTATTAAAAAAGGGCGGGAATAAATTTACCGGCGGAATGACCGGAAGGGAACGCCAGATGCTCCTTTACCATCCATCGGCCCCGTATGAGAACGGAATGAAATGGTGAATATAACTTCTCTTTGGATTCGGGAATCGGCCGGTGCGGTTCAAAAAGAAGCAGATCGGCATCGCTGTCTTTCCGTAAGATACCCTTTCTCGGAAACAAGCCGAAGAGACGGGCCGGCTCCTCCGATACGGTCCGGATGATTTGGTTCATACTTAATTTTTTTGAGAAGAAGAGACTGGTAAAAAACCGACTGAAGTCGGGAAACGGTTCTCGATTCGAAACGGTATTTTTTGTTCCTTCTTTATATTCATAGTGAGCCGACAGGACATCGATCGTTCCCTCCCGGACGGCTTCCCACAGAGCTTGTTGATCCGCTTTGCTTCGCAAAGAGGGAATAAGGCAGAATGGCCCGGCCTCTTCCTGTTCATAAACCGATTGATTGAATAGAAGATAAGGCAAGCGGCTTTCTGCGAAGACCGGAAACTTATTTTGCTTGGCCATTTGTAATAGTTGCAGGGTTTGCGTGGTAGTGACCGGAGTGAAATAGAGGGGACATTCCACGAATTGGTTCAATGTGATTAAGCGGGTGACCGCCTCCAGTTCCGCCTCGGCCGGATGCGTGTAGGGATGAAAAGAAGGGCCGTCTTTGTGCAATTTTTGTAAACGATTCGTCAAAAAATCCACCAGACCTTTATTCTCGGCATGGACCATTAATGTACCGCCTAATTGTTTAAGCTGCCACAGTAATGCAAGAATCCGACCATCGCTCCATTCCGGTTCGTTGAGCAGCGAAATATGAAATCCCAAGATTCCTTTTTGCACACAGTCCTTTAAAAAATCGGCTGTCAATGCACTAAAATGAGTAAGCGTACCATGAAACGAAAAATCCGTCCGGCAGGATTGAACGGCAAGGGATTCGATTCGATCGATGTCTTGCTTTGGATCTGCCGGCAGATTCAGGAAAAGAGTGGTGATCCCTCCGTTCAGGGCGGTTTGTGAAATTGAGGTTAGAGTCTCCGGCGCTGAATCCCATGCAATGGATGCGTAATCAATAAAACCGGGCAGAATGTATTTCCCTGTGGCGTCTATGATGTGCTCGTATGAACCGGACAGGGTCGGTGCAATCCGGCTTATCTTCTCATCTTGAATTAAAATATCCGCTTTTTCCGTTCGGCCCGGGTAAATCAGTTGTCCGTTTTTTATTAAGATTTCTGACACAGATGGGTCTCTTCCTGTTGAATTCGTTTTTATGGATACTTATTGAAATTACCATCATTTCATCAGAGCTCCAAATCTTTATATACCGCTCCGGAAAAGGTTCGACTTCTCAAAATAAAATATTGTTTTTAATTATTTTTTTTCAGGCAGGTAAGTAAATAATTCTTTAAATTTAAACATGGGTTTTGAAGATGCAGCCGGTTAACTTTGTAAATTTTGTTTAATGCATCAGGCATTGTAGAGGATTTTTTAATTTTGAAATATCGAATATTATGTATCACTTTTTTATTTATGCTCTGGCCTTTGTTCGTGTTAAGAGCCGGCTCGTTTACTCAGGCAGAGCGCATTCAGGGATATGCGCAGCGCGGAGATACCACTGTTTTCATCTTTGATGAAGAGGTGTATGCTCTCCACCCGCAGCGGGTTATACTGGAAGGGTCCATGCGTCAATGGGATCATGATTTGAATAAACCGCAGTGGTGGTTACACCGGCAAAGTAAAGCATCCATTTGGACTCTGTCCATTCCTAACCCTGATTTTACGGTCATTGCACCCGGAGCCTCTTTTAAGTTCCGGATTAATCAGGGGCGATGGCTGGATCCGCCCGCCGGGGCGGAGAATGTTCGCCGGGGGAACCTGATCTTTGCCGGACAAAGGCTTTCTTTGAAATTAAGGGCCGAAATTGTTTCCGCCACGGATATCCGTCTTCAATTTAACCGGCGACCTTCCGAATATGATTATCATCCGGATCACTACCTGTTGGTTGATTCGAAAAGAGGAAAAATTCCCATCGAACGTGTGTTATATAGTAAACGGGCTGAATTGCAACTGATTCCCGTAAAGAAAGTCGATATTCGTCGTTTGCACTACATAACATTTCTGCCCTTGCAGCAAACCGTGCCGGTAACCTATGACGGCTGGTTCCGTCATTTGTATTCCGATGTGGACTTAGGGGCCAATTACGATGCCGCTACGGATTCGACCGTGATTCGCATCTTCATTCCCAGGGCGGATTCGGTTTTTGTCTATTTGTATCGCCAACCATTCACTAAAGCCAACTGGGTCTATAAAATGAACAAAGAAGACAACGGCATTTGGTCATTGAGTCTGGCCGGAAACTGGGAAGGACGCTATTATGATTTTACGGCATTTGGGGCCAATGAGCCCGGTAATCATTTTTCATCATCCCGGCTTATTCATTTTACGGATCCCTATGGACGGGTCAGTGTGGATTCCTTTGGTCCCTGCCGTATCTGGCCTGAAATAAAACCGGCCCGTCCCTTGCCCAATGGTATTCCGGCCATGCAGGATGTGGTTGCTTATGAAGTACATGTTCAGGATTTTACCCGTAATCTGCCTCTGCCCGATTCCCTGAAGGGAACCTTCAAAGGATTTATTCAGTCCGGACTGATTAACAGTCATGGAGCGAAAATAGGCTTCGACCATCTTCTGGATCTGGGTATCAATGTGGTGCATCTGATGCCGGTTCAGGAGTATCTGCATTATCCGGACCGGGAATGGAAAGCGGCTTTTGAAAATGATCCCTATATGATAGCGCAGGGCATTAATAAAGAAGATTATCAATGGGGATATCGTACTTCCCATGCGTTTGCCCTGGAGAGCCGCTACCGTGTAAAAGGCAGCCCCTGGGGGGCGCAGAATGCCCAGTTTCGGGATTTGGTTGAAGCGTTTCACGAGCACGGTCTGGCGGTCATCGTTGATCTGGTATTTAATCATACGGCAGAACGAATGGATGGAAGGCAGTTCTATTTTAATTTTGCCGCTATGGACATCCCCTACTTTTATCGGACTGACGCTGCGTTTAATTATCTCGGAGCCTATGGTACGGAAACCAAATCCGAAGACCGTCCCATGGTCCAGCGCTGGATCGTCGATCAATGTACTGCTTTGGTTGATCAATACGGAATCGATGGCTTTCGCATTGATCTGGCGGCTCTAACGGACAAACAGACCCTTCGAATGGTGCGACAGGCTGTAGGACCTGATAAAATCATCTATGGCGAACCCTGGATCAATCCATCCGATACTGCCTTTATTGCCAATCCGGACTGGCGCTGGTCAAAAGAAGATGCACCGATCACTTTTTTCCAGGATGATTCCCGCAACGCTTTTAAAGGGCCGCCGGATAATCCGAAAAACAAACGGACCGATCGAGGCTATGCCGGAGGGAGCGGGCAACGGGAAGCGGTTAAAAAAGCACTGGCCGCCGGATTTTCTACGGATAAGTCACCGCTTTCTGGAATTAATTATCTGGATATTCATGATAACTGGGCTCTGGCCGACCGCTTTGCTGCACACAACTGGGACGGCCGCTTCGGTGTGGATGAAGGAGCCGTGAAAATAGCGGCTACCTTGCTTTTTACTTCTTTAGGCCCGATCGTCATCCAGGGCGGTACGGAATTTTTACGCAGTAAAGGATCGGCTCCTTTAAAAGAAGTCGTGAAATATCTCGACGGTAAACCCCTTTATTTCCACGGTAAGCGCGATACCTATAATCTGGCCCGGGCCAACGCCTTTATCTGGGAAGATTTAGGACTCAACAGGGGCGATAATCCGAATGTGTATTGCAATTACCAGAATATGTTCGAATTCTGGAAGGGCCTGATCGCCCTGCGCAAAAGTAAATATGGAAAAGTCTTTCGCATTGCCGAAAAACCGCCGCAAGACTACTACCGCTGGATCGAACCGGCTAATAAAAGATTGCTGGGCTATATTGTTCATAACACCGTGCTGGTTTTGTTAAACACGGACGATAAGGAAGGTGCTTTCCATTTTGATTTACCCGGCGGGCGCTGGATACTCATCGGCGATAAAAATCGCATTGATTTGCAGCAGGATATTTTGAATTATCCGGTTTCAACTTTAAAGGGTCCGGGTACCCAAAAAATTCATTTAGGCAAACAGTCCCTGCTAATCTGGGTGAAAAAAGAATAGAAAGCAGGTTTGATTCCCGGCGGGATGAATTTTTTGCTATAAACAGTTGACATTAAAGAGGAGTTACGATATGCGCTGGAACAGAGGAATGATTATTGTGCTGGTCTTTTCCACAATCGTTTTTGGCCAGCAAAAGATGCTCACCATGAAGGAAGCCATTTTGGGCAGCTACAAAAATTTAAAGGTGGCCAATCTTAAACAATTGCAATGGATTGCTGATTCGGATCAGTTCTGCTATGTGGATTCGCTGAATGGCCAATATGGGCTAATCCGTGGCGGGGCGGCCGATTCCAATGAAGAGATGTGGCTTAGTCTGGATTCCTTGAACAGCCGTCTACAGGCAGCGGCTCAGGATACTGTACGGAAATTTCCACGTATTCAGTGGTTAGACAGACATTCTTTCCTTTTTTTCAATAATAAGAAATTATTTTTATATGATTTGGATCAACAAAGAGTATGGTTGAAAAACGGTGTCCCCGAGAAGGCCGAAAATATTGATCTGCAGAAGCAAACCCTGCGTCTGGCCTTTACCAGCGGGCAAAACCTTTATATCTCTACCGGTGTGGATAAAATCGTACAGGTGACTCATGATTCGCTGGACGGGATTAGCAACGGCTCAAACTCTGTGCATCGTAATGAATTCGGAATCACCAGGGGCACTTTCTGGTCGCCAAAGGGAAATTATCTGGCCTATTACCACCTGGATCGACGCATGGTAACCCGCTATCCTCTGGTAGATCTGGACACGCGCCCGGCTCATCTGCGTATGATTCGCTATCCGATGACCGGCATGACCAGCGAACAGGCCAGGGTTGCTATCTACCATTACCAAACCGGTTCCGTGACCTATTTGCAGAGCGGACAACCGGCAGATCACTACCTGACCAATATTACCTGGAGTCCGGATGAAAAATATATCTATGTGGTTGAGCTGAACCGGGATCAAAATCATCTGCGTCTTATTCAATACGATCCTTTAAGCGGTAAGCCGCTGCGCACTATTCTGGAAGAACGGAATGACAAATGGGTAGAGCCGGAGCACGGCCCTCTTTTTATTAATCAGGATGAGAAACGATTTCTGTGGTTTTCGCATCGTGACGGTTTCAATCACCTCTATCTTTATGATTTGTCCGGAAAACATCCCAAAGCGCTCACCAAAGGTCTGCCCGATATTACCCGTTTTTTACAATTTGACAAGAGTGGGAAGTATGCCTTTTTTATAGCCGCTTCGCCAGATGGTTTGCAGCGACAGGCTTACAGGGTTAAAATTAGCGGAAGAAAGATTCGAAAAATCACTTCTCAGCAGGGAGTACATCGCGTAAAACCTTCGAAAGTCGGAAGCTATTTTTTGGATACTTTCAGCAATCATACCACTCCCCGGATTATTTCCCTGCTGGGCCGCAGAGGAAAGGTGAAGCGTATACTGCTCACTGCAAAGAATCCACTGAGTGCTTATAAAACAGGGAAAATAAATTTAATTAAAATCAAGAATCCTCAGGGTACACTGCTTAACGGGCGGATCATTTTACCTGCGGATTTTGATCCTCATAAGAAATATCCGGTAATCGTTTATGTCTACGGCGGACCTCACGGACAGATGATTACCGATAGCTGGATCAGCGGCTGGAGGTTGTGGTTTCAGTATATGGCCGAACGCGGCTATATCATCTTTACCCTGGATAACCGGGGCACCAATGCCCGCGGACTGGCCTTCGAGCAGGCCATATTTCGCCATCTCGGCACGGTGGAGGTGGCCGATCAAATGGCCGGAGTACGTTATCTGAAATCATTGTCCTATGTGGATAGTACGCGAATGGGGGTGCATGGCTGGAGTTACGGCGGATTTATGACTATCTCCATGCTGACCCGTCGGCCCGGCATTTTTAAAGTAGCGGTAGCCGGTGGTCCGGTTACGGACTGGCGTTATTACGAGGTTATGTATGGTGAACGCTACATGGATACGCCTCAGTCCAATCCCGACGGATATAAAGAGGCCTCTCTTTTCAATTATATCGATAATTTGAAAGGGAATTTACTCATTATTCACGGCACGGTGGATCCGGTAGTGGTCTGGCAAAACAGTCTGCTTTATCTGCGCAAGGCCATTGATAAGGGCAAACAGCTGGACTATTTTGTTTATCCGGGTGATGAACACAATATGCGCGGTAAAGACCGGGTGCATCTCTATCAAAAGATCACCGATTATTTTAAATTGCACCTTTAGGTTTAAAACAGAATGATTTGATCCGGGTCGGTAAGATAGAGTTTCCCTTCCATCGGTGGCCCACTGCGGTCGATGGGGAACAGGGTTTGGGTAGGAAGCTAAATAAAAAGGCAGTCCATGGACTGCCTTTTTAATGGAAACCAAACAAGTCTATTGGATATTTTTCAGGATTTCCTGTACATAGTCCCAGATATGTTGGACGGAACTGATACGCATCTTTTCATCCGGCGAATGGGCGCCGAAGATATCCGGCCCGAAGGAAATCATATCCATTCCCTCGTAATGTTCGCCGATAATACCACATTCCAGACCGGCATGAATCGCTTTTACTTCCGGTTCTTTTCCGTATTTATTGGCATAGATTTTTTTACAGGTTGCCAATAGCTTGGAATCGGGATTGGGTTCCCAGGACGGATAGCCGTCCTCGAATTTCACTGAGAAACCGGCCAACTCACTAATGGCCTTAATTTTGTTGGCTGTATCATCAACTGAACTGGCAACAGAAGAACGTTGCGAAGTGAGCAGATCGATGGAATCATCGTTTGTTTTGATGATGGCCAGCGTGGTGGATGTTTCTACCAATCCTTCGATGGCATGGCTCATGGCCATCACCCCGTTCGGTATGGCATAAATCAGGCGGATCGTATGCGCAGTCAGCTTGGCATCGAAAACTTTTTTGGCCTGATCCGAGGTTTCTAAAGAAATGAAGATTCCTTTATCGGTAAACTTCAATTCTTCACGAAAATAATTCTCATATTCCTTAATTACTTTCCTGGCTGCCTCTTTTTGGTTCTCGGGAATGACGATAATGCTTTCACATTCTCTGGGGATGGCGTTGTGTTTACTACCGGCGTTGATTGCTGCCAGGTGTACATTTACTTTATCGGATAAGGCATAGAGCAGCCGTCCCATGAGAATAATGGCATTGCCAAGACCGTCGTTGATATTCAATCCGGAATGGCCGCCGCGTAATCCGCCGATTTTTAAAGCGAACGTTTCACTATGGGCAGGAGCCTCCTGCCAATCGATTGTATGGGAGATGGCCGTATTCAATCCACCTGCGCAGCCGATGTACAGCGCCCCTTCTTCTTCAGAATCGATATTGAGCAGGATGCGTCCCTGAACAAAATCGCTCTTTAATGCGTTGGCTCCGGTCAACCCGGTCTCTTCGTCGATGGTAAAGAGAAACTCAAGCGGCGGATGAGGAATGTCGGTCGCTTCCATCAAAGCCATACCGATGGCGATGGCGATACCATTATCCGCACCGAGGGTGGTTCCTTCGGCCGTTACCCAGCCGTCTTCCACTCTCATCTTGATCGGGTCTTTACTGAAATCATGTTCCACGTCATTATTCTTCTCACAGACCATATCCAGATGACCCTGAATGACTACCGCGGGTCGTTTTTCCATTCCCGGTGTGGCCGGTTTGGAAATGAGCACGTTTCCGGCTTCATCTTTTTTTACGGGCAGGCCGAGTTTTTTTGCAAAATCCATTACAAATTCGGACACCTTTTCTTCATGTTTGGAACAGCGTGGAATCTGGTTAAGAGCATAAAAATTTTTCCATATCAATCGGGGCTCCAACGCTTCTATGGCTTCTCTCAAAACAACCTCCTTACAGTTTACTCTATTCGTATTTCAAAACGGTAATTTAAGCAAATATTATGAAAAGTAAAAGGTAATTCATATTATTCGGTAACGAACCGTAGGTGGCTTGTGACGATGGAAGTGACAGGAGGAGAATTGTTCATGCTAAAAGCATTATGTCTAATTGGGAAAAACATTTCCGACAATTTATTTTAAATAAAGCATGCGTCTGGTTTGTGTAAAATGGTCCAATTTGATCTGGTAAAAGTACATACCCGTGGCCAGTGTACCGGCACTGTTAAATTGTAGCCAATATTTTTCAGGTTTAAGATAGCCCAGCTTTCTTTTTAGAACAGCCTGACCCAATATATTATAAACGATAAACTCTACCGGTCCTTCCTTATTTAAGGAAAATGAAATGATCGTCACGTTATTGAATGGATTCGGATAGTTTTCGAATAATTGCACCGGTGAAGTTTGAACGATTTTCTCCGGATATGTTTGATTTATTTTCATCACTGATACCTGTGACCAATATGGGAAATTATAACTTTCTGTGGACAGATAAATAGTTCCGGATAAGGATATATAAACATTGCCAATAAACGAAGTAAAATGGTGTTTATTAATAGTTGGCAGGGTCCATTTAAGATGACCCCCGGAGTCGAATTTCGATAAAATTTTCATGCTTTTTATATAAATATTATCTTGATAATCAAACTGCAATCTTCCAAAGAAAAGAGTTGGATCACCCAACGTTTTCTGTAAACTGACGGTTCCATTGGATTCGAATGCGATTAAATGGACAACAGAATCACGATAAGTTATATATATTTTACCCAAGCGGTTTACAGCTATACTAATCAGATATTTTGAGCCGAATCCCAAAGGATATTTAAAGATACGGATAATTTCGCCCTGTTTATTAATCTTTATTATGTTTAAATAGGAAGTGTCTTGTTCCGTTTTATTTAAATAAGCAGTATATAAATTTCCGAACAGATCCTGAGTACCGAAAGTTGTACTGAACGGTATTGCCATCTTTTTCCATTCTATTCCGGCAGTTGAAAATTTGACGATACTAAGAGAATCACTTTCCATAGGAGTATAGTCCCATACATAGGCACTGGTGTTTAAAAACATTGTATAAGGAAAGTACATAGAGGATGTATATTCAAATTTTCCTTCTAGCTCGCCGTTATCCGTGTATTTTAACAGATAAACCTTGCTATTTGCTGCTTCATAATTAAAAATCTTTATAAGAACATAAACGTTCTCATTTTTGTCCACATACAATCTTGCTTTCAGATAATATGTATCAAAAATAATATTCGGGCTCCAGGTGCTTTGCCATTTTACCTGACCGTCTGCAGTAATTTTTTTTAATATAAATGACTTACCTAAAGAGAGATTTAGAGTATGTTGCAGTGACAGAATATACAGATTTTCATTTTTTGATTGGGTCATTTTTATGATAGAATTCAATTTCAATGTATCGGATTGCACCCACAGAAGATGTCCGCCAGAATTAAATTTGCTGCAATAATTATTATTTTCCCCGCTGGTTACAAGATAGATATTTCCCTGACTGGTGACAGACATCCTGACTATATGTTGAGGTACAACACCTTTTTCCCCGCCTCGTATGGACCATAGAATCTCTCCGTCTGGATTAAGTAGTGCCATACCGATCTTTCTCTTACCATATTCTTTTTTGGAAAAATAGAACAAAGCGCCATCATTTAAAGGGAACATACCATGAATAGAAACGGCTTCCTGTTTATCCGGAAATACAAATACGGTTTTCGTAAAAATTTGTCCGGATGTATCTATCCGGTAAAAATTCAGTCCGTCATAAGAATAATTACCAGGGTTAATAAGTAGCAATAGGTCATTCTGTTTGTTTAAAATTGCTAGAGAAGAATTGAATGGAGGCAGCGTCGAATCAATCATTACCCGTTGTAACAGCGACCAGTCGGAATCGAATTTTGTAAATTCAATTGCTTGGGATGTGTCATTCGAAAATTCCTTAAAAAGAAGGTTGAAGTTACCCTCTTTCTCGAAAATTAATGGCAAAACTTTGAATATCCGAAAGTTGCCCTTAGCTTGTAACCGCTTCTGCCGGATTACGAATCCCTTGGGATCAAAACTGGTTATAAGTATCATCTGGCCGTTTGGAAAGCCGGATGACTGTGAATATCCGATGCCGACAACAACCAGATTTTTTTTCGTATCGATGCTGCAGGAACTAAGCAGAAGTTGCAAACTATCCTCCAGGGAATATTTTGTTTTCCACTTTAATATTCCGTAATAATCGATCATTAAAATAGAAATTCCACTACTAGTATTTTCAAATACTGCATAGATTCGACCTGAACTATCCATGCGAAATCTGGCGGAATAAAATAGTTCATCATCTAATAAATAGGTCTTTTGCCAAATCAATTGTCCATTATCGTTTACTCTATCTATAAGCAAAAATTTTTGATTCCCTTCTTCAAATGTACCTGCTACAACCAAATTCCCGGCACTATCCAGAGCGGCATAAGCATAATAATCATAGTTCTTACTGCCAAAGTGGGATTTCTGCAGCAATTGTCCATCCGGATCATATTTTAAAAGTAAGAAATCACAGCTGCTATTTTCGTAAAATGATTGTCCGATTACCAGCAAGTTCCCGGTGTGATCGAACATTATTTTACAGGCCTGGTCATGTCCGCTTAGTTCGCCGTTATAAATGCGTTGCCAAATGATGTGACGTTGCGCATCGTATTTGGTGAGCAGGATATCAGCTCCGGCAGGTGTACTCCATGTAGTTCCGCACATGTAAAAATTACCGGCTTTATCGACAATCACATTAGCAATATCATTATTATAATAATCTTTATCCGGCGGGACAAACGTTTTTTCCCACTCTATATCGAGACTATCTGAATTGTCAATTCTTAGAGAAGGTACGGAATTAGACGCTTCATCCTGAGCGAGATCTTTTAAACCGCGTGGGATGAAAGAATTCGGATCATGCACCAGGTTATTTGTCATTGACTGAGATCGAACAGCAACCGAATAAAATATAAAAATCGTTAAAATCAGATGGAATTGTATGGAATGAAACCATCTATCAATACTATCGGCAAGGGACATTATTAATTCTCCTTATGAAAAGTAATCAAGAAAATTAATAGATCGTGCGCTGATGCCGGATGAAGATTACTGTCTTCCGTTCTATATAAATGAAATTATCAGAATGAAGATGATTTTCTATAGGTATTGACCGATACAAAATATACTAAAAGCAGATCATAAATTCAACATTGGGGAAGATAGGTAACATTTTTCGTAGATTAAAGATTTTGATAGCCATTTATTTTGGTAAATTTCCTTTTTTAATATTAGCTTATGTCATACAATCTGTGGTAGATTTTTGGTGTTATAGAAAAGGAATTAAAGATGGCACAGGAACAGATGGAATCGGAAACCAAACGTAGGGAAATACTCGGTCTGGTCAATACGGATTTCGAGATTACCCGCGGTTTTGCCCAACCGTTCGGGGCAACTTTGCTACGCGGCGGGATAAATTTTTCCGTTTTTTCGCCCAATGCCCGCATTATCTCCCTGGTCATTTTTGATCGTTGTGCCGCTACCAGCGTCCTTGAATTTCCTCTCGATCCTGTAATCAACCGCACCGGAAATGTCTGGCATATTTTTATTAAGGGATTGGATACGGATATCCGTTATGGCTACCGGGCGATTTGTGACAAAAAGAAGTCAAAGAGCAATCCTCTTTGTCGGCAAGATATCGTTTTATTGGATCCGTATGCCCGGGCTACCTGCGGCGGAGAGGAGTGGGGAAACCCGCTGACCATTAAACGAAAGCGAAAACAACATACTTTTCGGCTTTCCGTAATTACCGATAATCAATTCGAATGGGATATGGATCGCCCTCTGCAAATTCCTTTACAGGATACCATCATCTATGAAATGCATGTCCGCGGATATACCAGACATGCTTCTTCGGCCAGTTCGGCACCCGGTACGTTTTTAGGGTTAACGGAAAAAATACCTTACCTTAAAGATTTGGGAATTACTGCCGTCGAATTAATGCCGGTTACCGATTTCGATGAAACCTATCCGGGGAATAAAAATCCCCAAAGCGGGGAACGCCTCCTTAACTTCTGGGGCTATGATCCCATCAGCTTTTTTGCCCTTAAGGCTTCCTATGCAAAAAATGGCGGTATGGGGCGGCAGGTATCCGAATTTAAAAGCATGGTTAAATCCTTTCATCAGGCCGGCATGGAAGTGATTTTGGATATGGTTTTTAACCATACCGGGGAAGGGAATGAGAACGGCCCCATATACCATTTTAAAGCTCTGGATGCACGGGTCTATTATCTGATAGACCCTGAGAGCGGTAAGTATCTGAATTACAGCGGGTGCGGCAATACTTTAAACTGTAATCACCCTGTTGTAAGGGATATGATTCTGGATAGCTTGCGCTACTGGGTAACCGAGATGCATATCGATGGTTTTCGTTTTGATCTGGCCTCCATACTTGGCAGGGGTAGAGACGGTCAGGTCTTGTCCAACCCTCCTCTAATCGAGCGAATCGCCGAGGATCCCATTTTGGCGCAGACCAAGCTCATTGCTGAGGCCTGGGATGCTGCCGGATTGTATCAGGTGGGTGATTTTCCGTCATGGAAACGGTGGATGGAGTGGAATGGCAAGTTTCGGGACGATGTGCGTCGTTTTGTGCGCGGTGACGAGGGCATGGTGCCGGTGATTGCCACCCGTATTGCCGGTAGCGCCGATCTCTATCAGGACGATGGCCGGGAACCCTATCACAGCGTTAATTTTATTACCTGCCATGATGGTTTTACCTTGCACGACCTGGTCTCGTATAACCGGAAACATAATGAAGCCAACGGAGAAAACAATCGGGATGGGAATGATTTTAATCTAAGCTGGAATTGCGGCATCGAGGGTGAGACCGATGATAAAGAGGTACTGGACCTTCGTTCCAGACAGGTCCGTAACTTTGCCGCTTTATTATTGCTTTCCCAGGGTGTACCCATGCTCCTGGCCGGTGATGAGTTCGGTCGTACCCAACAGGGGAATAATAATGCCTATTGTCAGGATAATGAGATCAGCTGGGTTAACTGGGAGTTGGCCAGTGAAAACAAGGATTTGTTACGATTCTTTAAGGAATTAATTCATTTTCGTAAACAGCATAAGAATTTAAGACGATCCAGGTTCCGGGTGGAAAAAATAAAAGGCCGGCCCGAAATGAGCTGGCACGGCCTACAGGTTAATCAACCCGATTGGTCGGCTAAGTCACATACCTTAGCCGTGCTGTATTTGGCACAGGAACAAGATGCGAATGATATCTATATTCTCATGAATATGGATGAGAAAGAGCAGCTATTCGAATTACCGGCCGCAGGTAATCAGCGTAAATGGCATCTCAAATTTGATACCGGACAATCCGCACCCGACGATGCTTATGAAACCGGCAAAGAAATGCTGGTTACAGATCAGCAGACCCTGCGGCTTAAAGCACACTCGATCGCAGTTCTGGTCTCCCTGTAGCCTTTTAAAATAGAAATTTGAACATCGCAAAAAGAGCCTATTTATGTCAGCCGAAGTAATCATTAAGAAAGAGCGTGAGAAATCGCTGAACAATCATCATCCCTGGATTTTTTCCGGATCAATCGCCGAAATAAAAGGGGACCCTCAGGCCGGCCAGACCGTGTTGGTACGTTCGGGAGAGGGCTCTGTATTTGGTCAGGGTGCGTTTTCGCCTTCTTCCCAAATTCGGGTACGCATGTGGACCTTTGGGGTAGAGGAAGATGTGGATGCAAAATTTATTACCAGGCGGGTAAACACGGCAATCCGGCTGCGTAGAAATATAATTGATGTAAAAAAGACGAATGCTTTTCGGCTGATTAACGGTGAGTCGGATGGATTACCGGGATTGATCGTCGACCATTATGCTTCCTGGTTGGTGATCCAGACTCTTTCGGCCGGTGCGGATTATTTACTTCCTCTGATTCTCAGCGAACTGCGGGCACAGTTTCCCGGTTACGCTATATACGAACGTTCCGAATCGGCAGTACGAAGTAAAGAGGGCTTACCTTTGCGAAAAGGTTCCCTGAACGGGAAAGAGCCCCCGGAGCTGATTGAAATCAAGGAAAATAATTTACGTTTTTTAATCGATATTAAAGAGGGACATAAAACAGGATTTTATCTCGATCAACGGGATAACAGGCAGTTATTGAGTGGCTTTGCCCGGGATAAGGAAATCCTGAATGCCTTTTCCTATACGGCCGGTTTTGCTGTTTATGCGCTGAACAGCGGGGCCAGACGTGTAATTAACATCGATGCCTCGGAGAATGCTTTGCAGATTGGCCGTAAAAATCTGGAATTGAATGCCCTTTCCGGGGATAAAGTGCAGCAAATTCAGGGCGATGTATTTGAACAATTACGTTCCTTTCAGGCTGAGAAGCGTCGTTTCGATGTGATTATCCTCGATCCGCCGAAATTTGTTCAGGCCGTTCGTGATATTCGCAAAGGAAGCAGGGGTTACAAAGATATTAATCGTTTGAGCTTTGAATTGTTGAAGCCCGGAGGATATCTTTTCACCTTCTCCTGCTCCGGCCACATGAAAGCGGATTTATTCCAGAAGATAGTTGCCGACGCCGCCTTAGATGCCCGGGCAAAAGCGGTCATCCTTTATTCTTTGTCTCAGGGAGCGGATCATCCGGTGGCTCTGAATTTCCCGGAGGGGAAGTATTTAAAAGGATTTGTCATCCAAAAATTAAACTAACTTGACGAAGAATTTTTATAAAAAATAAGGGGTTTCGGGATTATATGCGCCGCGAATGATAAGAAATTTGTATTGATTCCATGATTTCATTTTTTCGAAGGCTGCCGTATCCTTGCTTTTACCGAATCGTATTTCTTTCAACACCCCTTTTTCAAAGGTGATCATCCCGTGTTCATTTAAATGATTTACAAAGGCATAACCGCTAACCCGCTCCTGTTCGGAATATTCAATAATCTCTTCGAGGCTGAACATGGTTTGATCACCACGTAACAGTATATTTTGATTTAAGGCGTTCCTTCGATAGGAACGTACGATGGATTGCACCTTGGCCAGAAAGAGATCGTTTTGAATAGGCTTGCTAATATAATCGATCGCTCCGTATTGCAGGGCGTCGAGTTGAAAAAGATTATCATTCACAGCCGTCAAAATTATGAACGGAGTCGCTTTATATTCGGGTAACTTACGGATTTGTTTGATAAAAGTCAGGCCGTCCATATATGGCATGTTAAGATCGGTAATGATGAGTTCAATACGCTTATCGGTAAATTTCAGGAAGGATATGGCATCCATACCGGACAGAAATTCATGTACAAGATAGCCCTCTTTGCGCAAAATTATAGTATACATTTGCAAAGCATTCGCTTCGTCATCTACCAGTACAAGATGCGCATTCGACTCCATTAAGGGTCCAGCTCCCTGTTAATCCGATCCGGATCTGATTTATCAGAAAAGCGGGTGGAATAAATTTGCCTCATAGCAAATTACCTACAGCAAATTTCATTTCTTCCGATGAAATAAAATTCCCTTCCGATTCCTTCAGAAAATGCTTCGAATTATTCTAAAATTTAAGGAACACCGGAAGGGCGGATATAACTTGCCATACCACCGTTTACAATATGGTGATTATCGGAGACTCAGGCGCAAACTTGAATAAAAATTACATTAAATCCAGGGCCGGAATTTCGTGTTCCGGAATCGTCCCGAAATCGGAAGCGGCACAATTTTCTTCCACCTGTTTATTCGTCTTGGCTCCCGGAATGGCCACCTGACAGGCCGGGTGCGAAATACAGAAGCGCAGGCTGACCTGAGCCATAGTCTGCTGGGGATAGCGATCAAATAAAGGGCGCATTTTCGCTACCTGTCCCAGGTAATGTTCCAGCTTTTCAGGGCTCAAATTCATTTTGCGATGGTCATCCTCCGTAAAACGGGAATCCGTGTTGAATTTACCGGTTAAGAAACCGAATAAGAGCGGGATACGCACAATGACCCCGATACCGTATTGCAAGGCTTTGGGAAAAAGAACCTTTTCCGCCTGACGTTCCAGCAGATTGTAACGAACCTGAATCGTATCCAGAAGGTCATGGTGCGTATCTAACAAATGCGCCTGTTCCGTTTCCTTGAAAGATTGAATACTGAGACCGGCATGTAAGATTTTACCATCCCGTTTCAATTGTTCCAGAGCCTGCCATGGTTCCTCTTGTTCCAGCTTATCCAGATCCGGACTGTGTAATTGTAAGATATCAAGCGCTTCCACACCGAGCCTTCTGATGCTCTGTTCGGCCGCAAAAATCAGATATTCTTTGGAATAGGTCTGTTTAATCGGGCCATATCCCTGGTCGTCTTTTTCATCTGCATTGTAAAAGTCATTTCCGGCCTTTGTGGCGATTACCAGGTTGTTTTTACCCCGTTCCGCAATCACTTTGGCAATCAGTTCTTCCGAATGGCCGAAACCGTATACATCCGCTGTATCGATCAATGTTACGCCGTGATCGAGCGCCGAATGCAAAGCACGCAAAGAATCCCGATCGTCGGTTTTTCCCCAATTCATGCCACCGATGGCCCAGGCGCCGAATCCGATGGTGGATACCTTTGGCCCTCTTTTTCCCAAACGAACATATTTCATTTTATACCTTTCTGTGTGTTGCTCGTTGGTAATTTAATAAAGTATCGGAAATATGTACATAAAATTGAAAAGAAAGGTCATGAGAATCGAAAATGGGAATAGGTGGTTTTCAATGAAGAGTTTCACCTTTCGATGAAAGGGGATTTTGGAAAGGGGTTTAACTCTTACGGTTCTTCTCCATAGCCGACGGCTTTTATAAAACCGGTTGAAGAATTATGGATTTAAGCCGAATAATAAGGAGGATAGAAAGTCAATATGAGCCCAATGAGGGAAAACAGCGCATGTGCGGTACGGGAAAATGCATTTTAGAATTTAACCTTTATGTATTTGCTCTAATGGGGATTATTCTTTAAATTCGCAACGTTTCCAATATATAATAGAAACAGGGCATTTAGCACATTAAAGATCGGATAGCGCAGACAGCAGTATGGAACGTATTTTTTTTAAATCAAAAATTCATCGGGCGACCGTTACCGAAGCCAATCTCAATTATGAAGGCAGTATTACGATCGATTCCGATCTAATGATCGCCGCCGATATCCTTCCTTATGAGAAAGTGGATGTGGTTAATATCAGTACCGGCGATCGCTTTACTACCTATGCTTTGCTGGGCAAGAAAGGCAGCGGTGAAATTTGTTTGAACGGCGGTGCCGCCCGCTTGGGTCACGTGGGCGATTTGTTGATTATCATATCTTATGTCCATTTGGAAAAGAAAGAACTGGACACATTTTCCACAAAAGCCGTATTAGTCGATGAACATAATCATGTGCAATCCATCCAAACCCAATCCATCAAGTAGACTCAATGCAATCCAACGAACCGGTTTCCTCGTTTAAATCGTTTTACCAGTCCATCTATAAGAAAATTTTATCCAGTACAGACCGTATGAAAATGACGGAACATACGTTTGTTCTCTTGATGGCGGTCGTCATCGGATTGCTCGGGGGCTATGGTGCGGTTCTTATTCAATTCACAATCCGGGTGTTTCAGCATCTGTTCTGGCGCGGGACTTTTAACCTGGAAACGATTCATGCCATTGCCTGGTACTGGAAAGTCATTATTCCTTTAGGAGGCGGAATTGTCGTCGGTCTGGTAATCCAGTTTTATGCTCGTGAGGCCAAAGGGCACGGCGTTCCGGAAGTGATGGAAGCGATTGCTTTGCATAACGGGATTATAAGGGTCCGGGTGGTCATTGCCAAGTTGTTCTCTTCCGCTCTTTATATCGCTGCCGGCGGCTCGGTGGGTCGTGAGGGGCCGGTGATCCAAATCGGCTCGGCCGTCGGTTCCAGTGTGGGCCAGTTCTTTAAAGTCACTCATAAGCGAATGCGTACTTTTGTGGCCTGTGGCGCCGCTTCCGGAATTGCCGCCGCTTTTAATGCTCCGGTTGCAGGAGCTCTGTTCGCAGTTGAAATTATTTTGGGGGATTTCGCTGTTCCCCAATTCAGTCCCATTGTGATCTCTTCGGTAACGGCCACCATTGTTTCACGCCATTTTCTAGGTGATTTTCCGGCTTTTGTGGTTCCGGCCTATCATCTGTATTCACCGTTGGAACTGATCAATTACGTAGTTCTTGGCGTTCTGGCCGGAATGACAGCGGTTGCCTTTATTAAATCTCTCTATTATATGGAAGATTTCTTCGATAACATGAAAACACCCCAATATGTCCAGAGTGCCATCGGAGGTATTGCCATCGGATTGATCGGCATTAAATTTCCTGAGATATTCGGCGTTGGATACGATTCCATTGATATGGCTCTGGCCGGTCACATTGCTGGCTGGCTGGCGCTCATTCTCGTTGGAGTAAAGGTCATCGCCACTTCCATTAGTTTGGGATCCGGTGGTTCGGGTGGTATTTTTGCCCCCTCTTTATTCATGGGAGCTTTACTCGGCGTCTTTTTCGGCGGCCTGATTCATTATTGGTTTCCGGATTGGACGGCAGGTCCGGGCGCCTATGCCTTAGTGGCCATGGGCGGCGTCGTAGGGGCAACGACTCACGGGCCGATTACTGCTATTCTCATCATTTTTGAATTGACCAATGATTATAAAATTATTTTACCATTGATGATCACTACGATTATCTCTACTTTGATTTCCATGCGAATGCAAAAAGAATCCATTTATACCCTGAAATTAGTGCGCAGGGGCATTAATATCTTTGCCGGCCGGGAAGTGAATGTGCTAAAATCTTTAAAGGTGTCCGATGTGGTTAAGCAGAGTATTAATCTTATTCGGGAAAATGATTCCTTTACGGATGTGCTGGAACAGATTATCCATTCTCCGCATAATTATGCCTATGTTGTAGATGAAAATGATCAGCTGACCGGATATATTTCCATGCATGAAATTCGGCAAACTATCACCGACTATGAAAATTTAAAGCACCTGCTTATCGCCCGCGATGTGGCTCTGCCCGATGTGGAAATCGTCCGGGAATCCGATAATCTGGATTATGTGATGAAACAATTCGGACGTACCGGTCTGGAAGAAATGCCGGTCATTTCGGATGATCATGAGAAGCGCATTCTGGGAACTATTTGGCAACGCGATGTGATCAACGCTTATAATCAACAAATATTCTTAAGGGATATGTCCGGTGAAGTGGCGGATAGCGTTCACCATGTGAATGAAGGTAAGTCCGTCCATGTGGTGGATAAATATTATTTTTATGAACTGGATGTACCGTCTCCTTTAATTGGAAAATCTTTAATAGAAATTGATTTGCGCAAAAAATATAATTTGGAATTGATTCTCATCCGCCGCACCCGGACCATTCGGAATAAGAAGGCCACACAGTACATTCACCCCCATGCTCAAACCCATTTGAAGCTGAATGATGTCCTGCTGGTTTTTGGGCTGAAGGAGGATGCGGAGAACTTCCGGAAGCTGAAACCCTTGAACAAAAAATTGCATTGACGGTTGAAATCCTTAATGAGGGAGTGGAAGATTGATGATAAAATTTTCTGAAGAACACCGGATGGTACGTAAAATGGTTCGTGATTTCGCCCGTAAGGAGATGGCACCCATTGCTATTGATATTGATGAAAAGGAGCGATTTCCCGAAGAGACCTTTAAAAAAATGGCAGAACTAAATTTGCTGGGGATGCCTTTTGATGAGCGTTGGGGGGGGGCCGGCTTCGATTATATCTCCTATGTCATCACTCTGGAAGAATTCGCCCGGGTTTGTGCTTCCACGGCTCTTTCTTATTCGGCACATGTCTCATTGGCGGCCAGCCCTATCGACCAGTTCGGTACGGATGAACAGAAAGAAAAATATCTGAGGCCCCTGGCCGAGGGGGAAAAAATCGGTTCCTTTGGCTTAACGGAACCTTCTTCCGGTAGCGATGCCGGTTCTCTTAAAACAACGGCCTTGAAAGATGGGGATGCATATATTCTTAACGGTTCCAAAATGTGGATTACCAATGCCGAAGTGGCCGATATCTTTGTGGTAGCGGCCTTAACCGATCCTGAAAAGGGAAGGAAAGGGATCTCAAATTTTATTGTGGAACGGAATTTTCCCGGATTTGAAGTGGGCAAAAAAGAAAAAAAACTCGGTATGCGCGCTTCGCCCACCTGTATGCTCCATTTTTCCGACTGCCGGGTACCGGCCGAAAATTTACTCGGTACGGAGAATGAAGGATATAAACAGTTTTTGTCGACTCTGGACGGGGGCAGGGTAGGAATTGCCGCCCAGGCTCTGGGAATCGCCAAAGAAGCATTCAAACGCAGCCTGCTTTATTCCCGGGAACGCGAACAGTTCGGCCGCAAGATCGGAGATTTTCAGGGCATTCAATTTAAATTGGCGGATATGGCCACGCAGATTCAGGCCGCCGAATTAATGATCTATGATGCCGCCGAAAGAAAGCAGGCCGGTTTACCCTATATTCATGAAGCGGGAATGGCCAAACTTTTTGCCACGGAAGCGGCTACGGCCATATCCAATCAGGCGATACAAATCCATGGCGGCGTCGGTTATACCAAGGAATATGAGGTGGAAAGGTTTTGGAGGGATGCCAAACTATTGGAGATAGGTGAAGGGACTTCCGAAGTGCAAAGGATTGTAATCTACCGTGAGCTCTTAAAAAAATTAGATAGGTTTTAACGGACATGAAAAAATACGGACAGGATTTAATTCGACGTTTAGAAGAAATTCCCGTGGGCCGAACGAATCTATGGGATGTTCTGGCCAAAACCCTATTGGTTTTGTTGATCATCACCAGTGGACTGGTCTTTTTTACATCGGAGAAACCTTACCAGAATATGGATTTAAAGATCGGCAGTATTGCGCCGCGTAAAGTGGTTGCCCCCTTTAATTTCTATATACTAAAAACACCCGAAGAGCTGGATAAGGAAAGAAAGCTGAATACGCAAAAAGTACCCTTTTACTTTACTTATGACGACTCCGTTACCAGAGAACAAGAAAGCCGTTTAAAACGCATTCTGCCATTTCTGATCAATGCCCGTAAGGAGTTTCGTCATGCACGTTATGATTCGGTTAGATCCGATTCTGTCCTGCTCGATATCAAGAGGGCATTACTGGATGAATTTCAGATTCAATTCACAGAAGCCAATTTGCGGGTTTTATTCGATATTTTAAAGGATGCTAAAAATATTGCTTCTCTGGATAAAGCGGTGGAAATTTCGCGCCAGTATATAAAAAACGGTATTTTAAGCCTGCGTCTGAGTGAGATTTCCCGTCCCAATGTCGTCGTGATTCGTAACGGTATAGAAGAGGTACTTAATACGGATGAGCGGGTGGACCTTCCCACCGTTCAAAATGCGATCGAAAACATCCTTTTGCAGCGTTTTAATGTAAATCAGACGATTGTTCTGAATTATCTGTTTTCCCAGCTCATTCAACCCAACTTCATTTTCAATGAGCAGTTCACCAAACAAAAAGTGGATGAAGCCGTGGCCTCTATTTCACGGACAAAAGATATTGTTTATGAGAATGAACGCATTGTCGACGCCAATCAGCGCATCGATAAGGATATATATCAAAAATTGTATTCCCTGAAAATGGCCCGGTTGGAACGAAGTCAGCAGGAGGGAGAGTGGACAACCGGCATAAACTTACTGGCCAGAATTATGCTTTTGCTGGCCATTCTGTTTGTGGCCGGCCTATATCTGTTCTCGTTCCGCAAAAATATTTTCCGTGATAATAAACAACTGTTTATGATCACGCTGATTATTTTGGCAGAGATGGTCACTGCAGCCGTGTTTTATAACTGGTTGAATTGGCATGCTTTCCTTATTCCTACTACGGTAGTGGCTATGTTATTGGCGATTCTGGTGGATTCCGGAATTGCTTTTTTGGGCATCATAATTGTGGCGCTGATCCTGGCCGGGTTACAGGGAACGGGATTCGATTTCGTGTTGCTGACCGTGATCAGCGGTCTGGTCGGCATCTATTCTGTCCACAGTATCCGTAACCGAAACCAGGTTTTTAAGGCCATTATCTATATTGCCCTGGCTTATTTGTGGACTTACCTGGCTCTAACGGCTTTGCGATATGAGTCCTTTTTTGAAGCCCTGAAAATGTATACCTATTTTCTGTTACCGAATTCTGTGTTTTCACCTCTGTTAACCTTTATCCTGCTCGGTCTGTTCGAACGGGCCTTTGATATAACCACGGATGTAACTTTGCTCGAATTATCGGATATGAATCATCCTTTATTAAAACGCCTTTCCATGGAGGCTCCCGGGACATTCCATCATAGTATGGTGGTCGGGAATCTGGCCGAAGCAGCTGCCAAGGCAATCGGAGCAAATCCATTGTTAGCCAGAGTAGGAAGCTATTACCATGATATCGGTAAAATGGAAAAACCCGAGTATTTTGTGGAAAATCAGATGGATGCCGAGAATCGCCATAACCAGTTATCTCCCAATATGAGTGCTCTGATCCTGGCTTCTCATGTCAAAGTGGGTATGGAAATGGCAGAGAAATATAATATTCCCAGGCGTGTCCGCGATTTTATCCCGGAGCATCATGGTACGAATATCATGAAATACTTCTATAATAAAGCTCTGGAAGGCGCCGGAGACAATGAAGTTAACGAAGCCGATTTTCGTTACCCGGGACCGAAGCCGCGCAGTAAGGAAACGGCCATAGTGATGTTAGCCGATGCCGTGGAAGCGGCCACGCGTACACTGAATAATCCCACGCCCAGTAAGATCCGGGCTTTTGTGGAAAAATTGGTAGACGAACGCTTCCGGGACGGGGAACTGGATGAATGTGAACTGACTATTCGGGATTTAAAAAATATTGTGGATGCTTTTCTGCCCGTGCTTTATGGAGTTTTCCAGCACCGCATCGAATATCCCGATGCGGAAAACAAAAAAAAAGCGGTTCAGAAAGAAAAGGCAAGAGCGGAAAAATCGGGAAATGATGGAAATACAGATTCATCGCTTAAAAGCAAAGCCAAAACTAAATGAGCAGACGCTCGGCAAG
>JALSTK010000072.1 GCA_026983775.1 Calditrichia bacterium | reverse complement strand
TTTACGCACGTTGGAAGACGGCCGGAAAATACGCCGCTTCCTTGAAGAACAACATCCGCAGAAAGTTCTGATTGTCGGAGCAGGTTATATCGGTCTGGAAATGGCCGAAGCATTTCATAAGCAGGGAGCAGCGGTTTATATGGTGGAAATGATGGAACATGTTATGCCGAATATGGATGCGGACATGGCAGAATGGATAGCTCAGGAGTTAAACGCTCACGAAGTAAAGGTATTTACTTCAACCGCTCTGAAAGAAATCAAACAACAGGATTCAAAACTCAGCGCCCAATTATCCAATGGTCAGTCCCTGCCGGTGGACATGATTCTGATTTCCGTGGGTATCAAACCCAATGTGGAACTGGCCCTTAGCGGAGGTGTTGAACTTGGCCGCAGCGGAGCCATAGCCATCAATGACCGGATGCAAACCAATGTACGCAACGTGTATGCAGCCGGAGATTGTGCAGAGGCTAAACACCTGGTAACCAATAAAGCAACTTATATCCCTCTCGGTACTACAGCCAATAAACAAGGCAGAATAGCCGGGGATAACGCTTCCGGCCATCAGGTTCATTTTAAAGGCATCACCGGTACGAGCGCCGTAAAAGTATTTGATTGGGAAGTAGCCATGACCGGCATTTCAACGGCTGCTGCCGAAAAGATTCGACTGCCTGTGAAATCCATAGTGATTAAGTCCATTTCCAGAGCAGGATACTATCCGCATCCCAAGCGTATTGTGGTGAAACTGCTCTTTAGTCCGCAGGGCGGTAAACTGTTAGGTGCGCAAATGGTTGGCGGGGAAGGGGTCGCCAAACGTATTGATGTGCTGGCAACGGCTTTGCATCAGAAGATGACCGTACAGGATATTGCAGAACTGGATTTAAGTTACTCTCCGCCCTATGCCCCGGTATGGGATCCGCTTTTAGTCGCTGCCAATCAGGCGGTAAAGCAGGTGCGTTAAAGGCTTTCAACTGTGTTCCAGGTATTTTTTTAAAGCCTCGGCACTACGGTTTAAAGCTTTTTGGAAAGTGGAACGGATACGAAGCGCGTTGAAAACCTTGCTGAGCAATCCTTTTACCTGGTATTGCCATTGCCATTGGATATTCGTAGTGCCGTCCGGCAGACCGGTTAACAGGATACTTTGTGTAAAGTCCTTCAATGCTCCCGAAGTGGGCACACCCTTTTGCATAAAAATAACCGTGTGCTGATCCGGTAAATTTTTGTATAGAAAGGGCAGGGAGAAGATATGGCCCCCGATGCGAAAAGTCAGTTCCCCGTTTGTGGATGATTCATCAAAGCGGCTCTTGAAAATCATCGGGCACCAGCGCTGGTAGTTATTCACATCCGAAAGGGTATTCATCACTACACTTTCCGGTACATCCACGTTGATTTCCGTCTGAATTGTATTTTGATCTTTCTGCAGAATTCCATATAGAAAGAGGATGGAAAAAAAGAGCGTTAAAACGATAGTGATGATCGTTAAAATTTTCATCAATGAATCCGTTCTGCTATACCAATCATGCTTCTTAGAATGACCCGGGATGCTTATTCCTTCCGTCAGCTCGCGTCCGATGTCAAAATGGGTTTACTTTAAATATTTATCCAGAGTCTGATCAAGTGCGCCTCCCCGCAAATCCGCTTCCGTGGCAATGATGATTCCTTTCGGATTAACCAGCAGCGGTTTCGGGATACCGCGTATTTCGAATTCATCCGATATTTTTTTACGTGTCGGCTTATCCAGATAGACGTGGAGCCAGGGCATTTTCCATTTGGTTCTACGAAATTTTTCAACATCCTCTTTGCTGCGATCGAAAGACAGGCTGAGGATTGTGAAATTACGATTTCTGAATTTCTTATAGGCCGCATCAATGCCGGGCATTTCTCCCACGCAGGGGCCGCACCAGGTTGCCCAGAAATCCATCAGGTAGTATTTCCCCAGCAAACTCTTTTTGGATACGGTCTGGTTGCTGTCCATAAGTTTAAGTTTGAAATCGGGTACCGGTTGTCCGGTAGCAATCCGCTGATTCGGATTAAGAAGTCCAATATAATAGCTCAATTCGGCATTATTTGCAAAATGCTTCACCAACTGCCGGTAGATGGCACGCTGCTTTTCTAAATTGCCCTGTTTTTTTGCGGCTAAACCTAAATCGATCATCATGGCCGCCCGCTGCGTATTGTATGGCATATCTTTAATGGCGTTTTCGAATTTCCTGGCGGCTTCCTGACCTCCATAGGCTTTCTTGTAAACAAAAGTTTCCATCATGGGATTTATACGCCACATGGCATCGGCTAAAGGGATCAGTTCGGCAACTTCTTTTAATAGACTGTCGGGGACGGTTACACCGCTTTGTAGCAAATTGACTAAATAGATGGCTGCAAACTTTTGTAATTGCGTATCTTTGCTTTTATGCATTTTGTCCAGCAGATAATTCTTGAAATCATCTGCTTCAAAATGAAAGCGCCGGCCCTTTCGCCTAACTTTCAGAAAGGTAGAGTATGCCTTTCTGAAAGTTTTCCGTTCTTCCTGACTTTTCAAGGCAATCTCGATATAGGGAATCAGCAGTTCGTTTTGAGCATCCAGTTTAACCCGCATTTGGGGAGCTTTTGAAGAGGGCTTCAGCAATTGTGAAGGATCGAAAATAATTTTTGCTTTACCGTTTGTAGTCTTAATTAGCGAGATATAATCTCCCCCGCCGTCATATCGCAGAGCATCGTACATGGTGCCGTTTACACTACGGCCGTCTGTGGTGATATTATATAACTGGTAACCTATCGTATCCGCCTTCAGGCTGGCCTCGAAAAAATATTTTCCATTATCCATAGGTTGCATGGCTTGGGCGGAGGCAAAATTAAATTTATTCCAGTCACCTATAATCTTTACCTGAGAAAAATCGGTGACATAAGAATACGGTTCAAGGTGGAAGGTTAAAGTAATTTTCTTTTTTGCTCTGTTTAGAACCAGAGGGATTTGCAGAACCTGATGATCGGCGGCCGTCACCATCATTTCCATTAGAGAATCCTGAAGAGGTATTTGCAGATTAAAAGAGCCGTCTTCGAGGGCGGTGACCGATTTTTCCGGTGCGAAGGGATTTGTACCGAATTTATAAATGTGAACATCGGCACGCGCCGGAGGCTGTCCATCGGCACCGATGATTTTACCGCCTACACTGATTTGAATGGATTCCTGTTTTTTGCTACAGGAAGCAAGGGCAAGCAGGGTGATCAGTGAAAAGATAAAAAATGTACGCATGAATTTCCTCATATTATAATATAAGTAAGTTTTTTAAAGCAAAAAGATAGCTGGTAGTCGGATTCAATGCAAGTAAGAAAAAAATTCTGTTTTAGTCCGGGAATAGCGGGGGCAATGTGCAAATCTTAGTTGAAATTTTTACATGAAAGGTCATGCTACCCCTCTCATCGTTTTTAACTGCTTTTGCACTTCCTCCTGTAATCTTTGTTGCATCAAG
>JALSTK010000071.1 GCA_026983775.1 Calditrichia bacterium | reverse complement strand
TCTGCTTTCATCCGGAATCAGTGGCAAGGTTTTGGCTCAAAAAAAGACCATTGTTGTGAACGATATTCCGGAAAACCGTGATTTCAGCGCCATCCTCGGTAAAAATTCAAATTTAGGATCCTTTGCGGCCATCCCTCTGTTTTCAGCAAAAGGACATTATTACGGCATTCTGTACGCTTCCAAAGAGCAATCATTCGGGTTTGATCCGGACGATGTAAATTTGCTCGAAGCCTATGCCAATCAGGCTTCTATTGCCCTGGAAAACGCCCAGCTTTTAAAAAATTCACTGGAACGCGAGCGGATGGAAAAAGAGCTGCAAATCGCGCGGGATGTACAAATGCGCTTGTTGCCCCAAACCATGCCGGTAATGAACGGCCTGCAATTGGAAACGCTAACGATCACAGCTTACGAGGTCGGCGGAGATTATTATGATTTTTATGGAACGGATGATCAGCAGCTCGGGATTGTCATCGGTGACGTCAGCGGAAAGGGAACTTCGGCCGCCTTCTATATGGCTGAGACCAAGGGAGTCATCCAATCTCTGGCCCGAAGCTATGATTCTCCGCAAAAAATCCTGATGGAGGCCAACCATATTCTCTATGCAACCTTAAAAAAGAAATCCTTCATCAGTGTTTTAGCAGGGTATCTGGACCTACGAAAAAAAATATTCCGATTTGCCCGGGCCGGACATTGTCCCCTGTTCTATTATGATGCCTCCCAAAAAACCGGTCGTTTTTTACAACCCAACGGTCTGGCTTTGGGTTTGGATGCCGGTCCCCTTTTTAATGCGCATTTAAAAGAGGTATCTCTGAAAATTCATAGCGGCGATATATTTGTTTTTTACACGGATGGCTTATCCGAAGCGCGGAATGAATCGCTGGAAGAGTTCGGCACGGAACGTTTACAAAAAATCGTTGAACAAAATGCCACCCATTCCGCAGGAGAGCTCAAAGAAAATTTGATCGATGAAATATTAAATTTTTTACAGAAACAAAACTTACACGATGATTTGACATTGATTCTAATTAAAATTGGAAACATTGAACCTTAATAAAATAGGCAGCGATAATTCAATATTCGTGTGCTGCAGGAGCAAACATAATGAATGATTTTAATGTCCGGGTTACAGAAAAAGATGATATTTCCATACTCTATGTGGAGGGCTTTCTGGATGCCCATACCGTTTCCGCTTTCGAATCAAGTATCCTGAAACTGGTTAAGGATAAAAAATACAAGATCGTGGTTAATATGCAAAAGCTGGAATATATCAGCAGTGCCGGTCTCGGTGTTTTTATGGGATTCATTGAAGAGATTAGAGAACAGGGCGGAGATATAAAACTGACTAATCTTTCGGATAAAGTATTCCGGGTCTTCGAGCTGATCGGTTTTCCGACTCTGTTCGATATCTTACCGGATGAAGAAGAAGCCATTACAAAATTTAACGCTATTTAATAGTAACAGTTACCGAACAGACGAGATAAAAATGCCCGTGAAAAAAACGAAAAAATATACACTTTCCGTCCCGGGAGTTACAAACAATCTGGCTACGATTCGGGCCTTTATCCGCCGTATTGCCCTGAAAGGTGGTTTTACGGAGGACGATACGGAAGAAATTGAACTCGCTGTGGATGAAGCCTGCACCAATGCCATGAAACATGCTTATCGTTTCAACAAGGAACAGAGTATTGATTTGGAAGTGGCCCTGGATTCCAGGAAAATAACTATTCAAATTTCCGACCGGGGCTTAGGGTTTGAAGCGGATCAAATTAAACCACCTGACCTTAAAAAAAGTATCATGGAAGGCAAACCCGGAGGCCTGGGCATTCACCTCATGCGTTCCCTTATGGATGAAGTCCGTTTCCGCATGAATCCGGGTAAAAAGAACACAGTCACCTTAATCAAATACCGATCGCAATATCCATCATGAAATCATATTCCGATTCGAAACATATTATAGAAAAACGCAATCTCGATCTGAGTACTCTGGCTGAGATTAGCGAGACGCTTAGCACGACATATGATACCGACCAGATTACCGATCTGATGCTTTTAATGCCCATGGGGCGGATGATGATCCGTCGGGCCCTGTTCATCCAAAAAATTTCATCTACAAGCTATCGTATAGCTAAAGTAAAAGGGATGTCACAAGAATATACAGGCAGGCAATTTGAACACGATGCACCCCTGACAAAAGCCGCATCCCTACGTACTACTTCTGTCAGGTCACCCCTGTTCGAATTTCTCATCCGGCAAAAAAGTGAATTAATCATTCCCCTGGTGGCCCGGAGTATGGTCCGGGGATTACTCGCTTTCGGAGACAAAGCCGATGAAACAGAGTATAGCCGGCAGGAAATCATGTTTCTTTCTTCCATGGCCCACATCGCCGCCACTGCCCTGGAAAATGCGCAAAGAATAGATGAATTGCAAAAGCTGAACCTTCAATTGGACCGCAAAATCCAGCAACTGAATACCCTTTTCGAAATAGGTAAGGAACTGAGTCAGATGTATGATGCAAATCAGATTTTACATCGTATGGCTCTATCCTTGATGGGGCAGTTTTTCGTCAATCAATTCTTCGTTATTCTGGATATCGATAATCGAATTTCCGTGGCCTATAAGCAGGGATCCCGTTTTAAAGGAGATAGCCTCACAGTTCAGCTTCCCCGTTTAAAACATTTTTTCGAACTATCTGCTCCCTCCCAAATATCCGACCTGCCGGAAGCGGAGAGTATCGCCGAGCTCGGCATTCACCTTATCGTTCCCATGCAACGTCAGAATGAGAACGGCGGTGTACTTTTTGTGGGACAGAAGATGGACCGGAAGGAATTTAGCCCTGATGATCTGGATTTCATTTCAACCCTGGCCAATATAACGATGCTTTCGGTGGACAATGCCCATATGATCCGGCAAATGGTCGAAAAAAGACGCCTGGAAGATGAATTGAAATTAGCGCACAGTATCCAGCAAAAACTTTTGCCTGCGGAAATGCCCCAGATAGAATCGTACGACATCCATGGTTTGAACATTCCGAGTACTGAAGTCGGAGGCGATTATTTCGATATCTTCCCTTTGAATCAAAACGAATATATTTTTACAGTGGCCGATGTTTCCGGAAAAGGATTACCCGCAGCCATATTAATGGCCAATCTTCAGGCCGGCTTACATGCCTTATGCACGCAACCCATGTCTCTCGGTGAAATAACCTTTCGCTTAAATAATTTAATTTATAAAAATACCAGCATTGAGAAATATATCACCTTTTTTATTCTTAAGCTGGACATTCCAAGCGGCCGATTCGAATACGTCAATGCCGGGCACAACCCTCCTTATATTTTTAAAGACCGTCGGTTGGAAAAGACCCTTGATGAAGGAGGCCTTATTCTGGGCATGATGCCCGATGTAGTGTATCAGCAAGGTACAGGTATTCTTCAACCGAATTCCTGCCTGACCCTGTTCACCGATGGGGTTACAGAATCGATGACCACAGAAAACATCGAGTTCGAAGAGAAAAGGGTTATTGAATTTTTTCGTTCGACTCTCGGAACAAAATCAAGCCGGGAATTAAATGAAACTTTGATCGCAACTTTAAAAGAATTTTCAGGCAATCAACCCGTCAATAATGATGACATTACGATCCTTACGGTTCAGCGGCGTTCCTGACCGCTTGCAATCTTTTTACCACTTGTAAGATAAATTTTAAAGGCATTGACTTTTAGGTCGAACTTTTCTTATATTGAAATTGTTTGATACATGAAACAAATGTAGTATAGGATTAACGAACATGAAAATACCCCGGCTTCGACGGCAAAACAGGATGCGTTTAAGGAACCAAAAGGGGCAGCCGATTGATTATAATGTCTATCCGTTGGATATCATAGAAAATAAAGAAATTCCTTTAACCGAACTAAAACCCGGCGAAGAAGCGACCATTACCCGTATTGAAGAAAAGGGGTATGGATTTGAACGTTTGCGTGAATTGGGTCTGAGTGACGGAGCCCCGATACGTATGGTAAAATATGCCCCCCTGGGAGACCCGCTGGAAATTAAGATCAGGGGATTCTACCTGTCCCTGCGCAAAGCCCTGGCCAGTCAGATTTGGGTAAAACGAAGATTCCGAGGCCGGAGATTTGAAGAACGATAACCAGCCGACTGCTATTCCTTACCCCCCTTCCGAAACACCCTGGGTAGCCATTCTGGGTAATCCTAATTGCGGAAAAACCGCTCTGTTTAATCGCCTGACCGGTCTACACCATAAGGTAGGAAATTATCCCGGCATAACGGTTGAAAAGAAATCCGGATGGTTAAAAGGGCACAAAATTTTAGTCAGAGACCTTCCCGGAACCTACTCCTTAAATGCCAAAAGTATTGATGAAAAAATTGTTGCGGACACGGTCCAAAGTTGGCGTGATCCCGCCAAACGTCCCCGCGCCGCTGTGGTGGTCGTGGATGCCACCAATATGACCCGCAATATCTATCTTGCCCTGCAAATCCTGGACTGGGGAGTACCGACGATCATCGTTTTAAACATGATCGACGAAGTGCGCAAGAAGGGCCTTAAAATCAATACCAAACTACTGAAAGAGCGGTTGAATGCCTACGCTGTCATCCCCACTTCTGCTAAATACGGTGAAGGAATCGAAAAGCTCATTCAGACAATCGCCGGCATCCCGGATAATCCGCTTCTTCCCGAAGTACCCCCTCGCCTGGTGGAAATTGGCCATTTTAAGGAATATATCAAACCACTGACCGATTTCCTGGAAAAATTCGGCCCGCAGCTTAACCATAATGCTCTTATTGAAGCCCTTCGGTTGTTGGGTGAAAAAAGCTATATCAATTACCTTACCAGATATTTGAATTTTGAAGAAATCGGACAGTTGCAACATATAATCAAAGAGGTCAAACAGACTTTAATACAAAATGATATCCCTTTTCATACGCTCGAGCAATCCGCCCGTTACGGATTTATTGATTTGTATTTATCGGATGTTATTACTCAGGAAGATGTTCAGAGGAAAAGCTATAGCGAGCGGGCCGATCGTTTATTGACGCATCCCATATTCGGGCCGATCGGGATGATCTTGGTCCTGCTGTTCATTTTTAACGCGATTTTCAGTTGGGCCCAGTATCCCATGGAATTGATCCAGAAATGGATGATCCTGTTTTCTTCCCAGGTTTCGGCGGCGATTCCTCCCGGGGCACTGAACAGCCTGATCACCAATGGAGTGATTGCCGGTGTCGGAGCCATTCTGGTATTTTTTCCACAAATTATTTTATTGGTTTTCTTTTTAGGGCTTTTGGAAGATAGCGGCTATATGGCTCGTCTGGCTTTTATGATGGACCGTTTTCTGCACAAGATCGGTTTGCAGGGCCGTTCCGTCCTTCCCCTCTTAAGCGGCTTCGCCTGTGCCATTCCGGCTGTTATGGCGGCCCGAACCATTAATGATCGGCGTAATCGACTGGTCACCATTCTACTAATCCCTTTGATGAGTTGCAGCGCCCGCCTGCCCGTCTACACTTTGCTGATTTCCGCTTTTGTCCCCCGGAAGACGGTGCTCGGTTTTATCTCTTTACAGGGCCTGACTTTTACCGGCATCTATTTTCTGGGCATGTTTACAGCCATTGTCGTCGCCTGGATTATTAAAAAAATCTATCCGCCCCGAACCAACCATTCCATGATGATGGAATTACCGCCTTATCGCGTACCGATTCTGAGCTCGATCGGCTGGCAAATTTATGATCGGGGCAAATCATTTTTAACTACGGCCGGAAGTATTATTCTTGCCGTATCTATTGTCCTCTGGTTCCTGGCTTCTTACCCCAAGCAGGAGGCTTCTCCGCACCTCAGTTCAAAAGAAAAAATCGAACAGAGTTATGCCGGTCGGCTTGGCCATGCTATCGAACCGATCATTCGGCCGCTTGGGTTTGACTGGAAGATCGGCGTCGGTCTCATTACCTCTTTTGCCGCGCGCGAAGTTATAATCAGCACCTTATCCACGTTATATAATATAGAAGATGAATCCAAGGCTCAGACCAGCCTGGCCCGGGCTTTACATAACGACCGGTATCCGAATGGGAAACCCGTTTATTCCTTTCTGGTTGCCCTTTCTTTGATGGTTTTTTATGTCTATGCCGCTCAGTGTATGGCAACTTTTGCTATCGTCAAAAAGGAAACCAATTCCTGGAAATGGCCTATAATCATGGTTACTTACATGACTTCTCTGGCTTATGTCGCTTCGCTGATCGTATTCCAGAGCGGAAAGTTGTTGGGGTTTTGATGATGTTTGAAAACTGGATTGTCTTTCTAATAGTCGGTTTATCCGTATTCTATGTACTGCGCTATGTTTTTCGCATATTAACCCGGGGCGAATTGCCGAACGGCTGCGCAAATTGTGCCCTAAATCCATCTGTCGGAAAACAAAAGAAACGGTAATCTTCTCCATTTTATCATCCGCTCAAATGGTAATATTTCAAAATTATATCTTATCTGCTACATTCTATCCATTTCCCATGAAAAGTTCGGATTTCTTATCAAGAGGCCTGTGGGTGACATAGGTCACAACCATCTATCCCACATTTTTAATATACTTAAATATTAAAATATATGACTGAAAATAGCGTGTTTTATTCTAATAAAGGCCCGAATGTAATTTTTTTCTATTTTTTCTATGCGAAAAGTGGACTGTGTTGATTCCCTCGCGAATTAAAATACAATCTATCAGCTAAAATGTTATTTTCAGGGAGGAAAATCTTGTCTAATTTGCTGATAATTCATTCAGATAGTTCCTTAAGCTGGGGAGAAGGAAAATTTCTTCACCAATTGGAAAAGTGGAATTTCTATTATTTGAACCAGCTGAATCCGGATATTAGCACGGTCACCTCCCTTCTTTCTCAAAAGGATATTCATTTCCTTGTTTACGCTCAAAGCCTTAATTCTTTCAGTCTGGTCCAGTTAAATAAAATCAGACAACATTTTCCTCTGGTCCATATTATTTTTTACAATTCCCAGTTAAAAAGTGAAGAATTTGCCGAGTTGTACATAGCCGGTGTGGATTACTGCATTATTGGAGATGCACGGCAAATTAATCTTTTAAACACGTTACAAAAATTATGGAAAACCCACTGGAAACGTGTTCCACTTTCCATTTTTCCGGATAAAACTCCGGCTTTAACAGATCGTGGACGAAAAATAATTTTCCATATTGAGACTCATCCCCTGAGCGAAATCAACTCCAATGCAATAGCATCTTCCCTGAATATTTCAGAAAGCCATTTTCGGGCTGAATTCAAAAAACTGTTCGGCATAAGTTTTCGCCGGTTCAAGCAGCGCCTCGTAGCGCATTATGAAACAAAGCTCCTATTCGAGAAACATCTAAAACCACGGGAAATATTTGATGTTTTGAATTATAAAAATATCTCTGCCTTTAGCCGATCCTTTCGGCTTCGACATGGAATATCCTGGCAGGAAATCGTACGTCAACAATCCAATAGCATATAGGGTCATGTATGTTTCAAGAGAAATTTAATTTTACCAATCCTGATTTTAATCCGGAAACTCTGGTGCAGCTCTTAAGATGGAGAGCCGTTACGGAACCTAACAAAATCGCATATACTTATCTGAAGGACGGTGCGAAGAATAAAATTTCTCTGACCTATGGAGAGTTAGATAAGAAGGCCCGGGCCATTGCCTCTTTTTTAGATCAAAAAGGCCTCAGTAACGAACGCGCCCTTTTGCTGTACCCTCCCGGTTTAGATTATATTGCCGGTTTTTTCGGGTGTCTGTATGCTGGGGTGATTGCTGTCCCTGCCTATCCACCTGACCCGAATCGTCTCAACCGGTCGCTACCGCGACTGCAAGCCATTGTGCGGGATGCCAGGGCTACGGTGGCTCTGACAACGGATTCGATTCTCTATATGATTCGTATGTTGAAATTGGGAAGTAAGGTAACCAATACTCTTGAAAAATTGCCCTTTCTGAGAAAATTCCGCACGAGTATGAAGTATTTTTCATCCGAACAGAAAGCGGTCGCCGAGTCGCATGAACTGGGTAATCTGCAATGGATTTCAACCGACTCGGTTGCAGACACATTGGCTTCTTCCTGGATTCACCCATCGATTAACAAAGAAACAATTTCCTTCCTGCAATATACTTCCGGATCTACGGGGAATCCTAAAGGAGTAATGCTTTCCCATGCCAATTTGATGCATAATTCCAGGGTCATCTTTAACGCCCTCGGTTACGACAACGAAAATCTAGAGGGAGTCTTCTGGCTGCCGATCTACCATGATATGGGACTCATCGGTGGTGTAATCCAACCCCTCTATTCCGGTTGCGGTAGCACGATCATGTCACCGATCGCATTTTTGCAACACCCTTTAAGCTGGCTCGAACTCATCAGTAAAATTTCCAAAGAACATTCCATCGGAACAGCAGCACCTAATTTTGCCTATGACTTATGCGTAAAAAAAGCAACACCGGAAAAAATCGGGAAATTGGATCTATCTCGCTGGGATTTCGCTCTGAGCGGAGCCGAGCCGGTACGCGCTCAGACCATAGAAAATTTTTCAAAAACCTTTGCTCCGGCAGGGTTCCGTAAAGAAGCTTTTTATCCTGCTTACGGGCTGGCCGAAGCCACCCTCCTTGTAACCGGGGCCGAACTCGACAAGCCGCCCTTTATTTTGGCTGTAGATAAAAACGCCCTGAAAAATAACCGAATCATCGAAGTTTCGCAGGATCATCCCAATGTTCAGTTACTGGTCAGCTCCGGAAAAAATCAGCTTGATCAAACGACTCTAATCGTGGATCCGGATTCGGCTCTTCCTTGTAAAGAAGGAGAGATCGGCGAAATTTGGGTAAAGGGAGACAGTGTATCCAAAGGCTACTATGAAAACCCTGAAGCCACAAAAGAAACTTTTGAGAATTATCTAACCAAAAGCGGAGACGGGCCCTTCCTGCGCACGGGCGATCTTGGTTTTATGAAAGACGAGCAGCTTTTCGTAACCGGCCGATTAAAAGATCTGATCATTATTCGCGGAAAAAATCACTATCCCCAGGATATCGAATTAACCGTTGAAGAGAGTCATCCCGAACTGCGTCTGGGATGCAGTGCCGCTTTCACGGTTGAAGAGAACGGGCAGGAAGAATTGGTTGTTGTTGCCGAAGTAAGGCGCAGTAAAAATGCCAATTTCGATGAAATTATTCATACCGTTCGTCAAGCCGTATCCGAAAATCATGATCTGCAGGCCCATGCCATTGTTTTAATTAAGGCCCGAAGCATTCATAAAACATCCAGTGGAAAAATCATGCGCCGGGCTACCAAAGCCGCCTATTTGGATGATACATTGGCGGTTGTTTCACAATGGAAAGCCGGCGAAAGCGAACCCCTGGCCGTTCGGTCTATCAAAGCCGAACCGACCATTAGCGGTGCGGAAGAGAAAACCTTTCAGCCGCCTAAAGTAAAAAGCGAGCCGACCAAAGCAATCGAAGCCTGGCTTGTCGCTCAACTTTCAGATACGCTAAACCTCCCTGCGGAACAAATCGATATACACCGGCCTTTTGTCAGTTTTGGGATGGATTCCGCCCAGGCCGTCGGCTTGAGCGGTGAACTGGAAGAATGGTTAGGAAGAACCTTGTCACCTACCCTGGTTTGGGATTATCCCACGATCGAATCTCTAGCTCTGTTTCTTTCCGAAGGGGAAGATGCCGCGGCCCGTGGCGCGGATAAACGAGTGCGGCCCGGTATTAAATACGAGCCGATTGCCGTTATCGGGCTGAGTGCCCGATTCCCCGGTGCGGCCGATATCAATGAGTTCTGGGAAATGCTGAAATCGGGCAAAGACGGCATTCGGGAGATACCGTCGGAACGCTGGGATGTGGAAGCATATTATGATCCTCAACCGGGCACAGTCGGTAAAATGTCCACAAAATACGGTGGTTTTTTGAACCAGGTTGATCAATTCGACCCCGACTTTTTCGGAATCTCGCCACGAGAAGCTCGTTATTTGGATCCTCAACAACGTCTTCTGCTGGAAGTAAGCTATGAGGCGCTCGAACATTCGGGCCTCTCTCTGAAAGATATCAGCGGAAGTCGGACCGGGGTTTTTATTGGGATCAGTTCCAATGACTATTCCCGCCTCATCTCCGGAGATACAGAGCAAATCACCGCCTACACCGGTACCGGAAATGCTTTTAGTATTTCCGCTAACCGACTCTCATACACCTTTGATACCCGGGGACCGAGTGTGGCTATGGATACGGCCTGTTCATCTTCCTTGGTGGCCATTCACCAGGCTTGCCAAAGTTTGCAGAACGGCAATTGCAATATGGCCCTTGCCGGAGGCGTGAATCTGATTTTAGCGCCCGACCTCAATATAACCTTTTCTCAGGCTCATATGCTCTCCGCCGACGGCCGCTGTAAAACATTCGATGCCGATGCCGACGGCTACGGACGAGGGGAAGGAGCCGGTATTGTCGTTCTCAAACGCTTGTCGGATGCTATTCAAGATCAGGATCGTATTCTTGCCGTGGTTCGTGCCTCCGCTGTCAATCAGGATGGACGCAGCAACGGGATTACGGCTCCCAACGGTTTGGCTCAGCAAGAAGTTCTACGAGATGCCCTGAATAGTGCCGATTTGGCTCCCGATCAGGTTCATTATATCGAAACCCATGGCACAGGGACTCCTCTCGGGGATCCCATTGAAATCGAATCCATAAAAAAAGTAATGCTTCAGGAACGGGCTCAGGATAATCCGCTTCTGCTCGGTTCGGTTAAAACCAATATCGGTCATTTGGAATCGGCTGCCGGTATAGCCGGTTTTATTAAGACGGTGCTGGCCATCTACTACGAAGAGATTCCTGCTCACCTCAACTTTAGAAAGTTGAATCCGCATATTAATTTAAAAAACGTGCCGATTAAAATTACAAGTGAACCTGTTCCCTGGCCTCGATCCGAGCGCAAGCGCTATGCCGGAGTCAGCGCCTTCGGCTTTGGCGGAACCAATGCCCATGTCATTTTAGAAGAAGCACCGCTGCGGTTGAGCGAGCCAAATAATTCCGAACGGGATACCCAAATTTGCACCTTATCCGCAAAAAATAAATCCGCCCTGATTGAGAATGCGGAACGACTAAGCACCTTTTTGGCCAAACACGACACCTTACATATAGGCGATGTCTGCTTTACATTAAATTCGGGACGAACCCATTTTGAGCACCGGGCCGCTTTTCAGATTAAAGATATGAATGAATTGCGATCCAAACTGAGTATCATCGCAGCCGGCAAGGAGGACAGCAGGATTTTCGTACATACCCGTGAAAGAGAAGACCCGGCCCGGGTGGCTTTTCTTTTTACAGGACAAGGAGCTCAATATACCCATATGGGCCAACGCCTTTACGAAACAGTTCCCTCTTTCCGTGACAGCGTCAATCGGTGCAGCCAAATTTTAAACGAATACCTGCCCAGGCCCTTGCTAGGTGTCCTCTTCCCGGAAGATGAAGCAAATTCCGAAATAAATGAAACCATATACACGCAACCGGCCCTGTTCACTATTGAATATGCCCTTGCCAAACTATGGCAGTCCTGGGGTATACAACCGGCAATGTTGATCGGGCACAGCATCGGTGAATATGTGGCAGCCTGTCTGTCCGGAGTGTATAGTCTGGAAGAGGGTCTGAAACTCATTGCCGCCCGTGGACGATTGATGCAGTCTCTCCCCCGCAATGGCAGTATGGCCGTTATCTTTTCCGATCAAAAGACGGTGGAAAAAGCGCTGGAGGGACTCGAAGATAAAGTTTCCATCGCCGGAATAAACGGTCCCGATAATGTAGTTATTTCCGGTATGACAGAAACGGTACAGGCCATAGCGGACCATTTTAAAACCCAAAAAATTAAAGTCACCTATCTAACGGTTTCCCATGCCTTTCATTCACCGTTAATGGAACCCCTCTTAGATGAGTTCGAGACGATTGCCAGAGAAATTCATTATAATAAACCGCAAATTCCACTCGTATCGAATTTAATCGGTTCCGTCCTCGCAGAGGATCAAATTCCGGATGCGGCTTATTGGCGAAATCACATTCGCCATGCCGTTCGGTTTTATGACGGGATGAAAGCGTTGGATGCCGCCGAAATAGATATTTTTCTGGAAACCGGGCCCCATCCGACCCTTCTCGGTATGGGCAGACATTGTCTGCCCGATTCATCCGCCCTGTGGATTCCTTCTCTGCGCAGGAATAAGCCGGAGTGGCCGACCTTGCTGGACAGTGTGGCTCAATTGTATGTTCGGGGAGTGGACCTGAACTGGAAACAGTTTGACAATGAATACAATCGTACCTTTCTCTTTTTACCGAATTATGCTTTTCAACACAAACGTTACTGGCTGGATAGCCATAAAGCCGTTTCTTCCGCGCCATCAGACTCTGCCGGGAGTGTTTCAAGAGGATCCGGACATCGGATACTGGGACGGGCCCTGAGCTCTCCCGTTCTGAAAGAAACCGTATTCGAATCCACGCTCTCTTTAAAATACACGAAAGAGCTGAACGATCACCGCATACTGGCCCTGCCCCTCTTTCCGGCCACCGGTTATCTGGAATTGCTGATTGCCGCTGTCAGAGATCGGGAACCCGACCAAAAAATCACTATCCAAAATTTCCGGATTCATAGTCCTCTCAATCTCTCTGCGGAGGAGGGCCACCTGGTGCAGACCGTTCTTCATTCTTCCACTTCCCATTCGTTGAAAGCAAGCATTTTTAGCAAAGTGATGGAAGAAGATGCCGAAGATTGGACACAAAACGCCTCGGCCACTATCCGGAAGGAAACGGATGAAAAACCTACACCCGGTTTTGACGATATTCTTACCCGATTCGGCGAAACCGTTGATCCCGAACCATTCTATCAGAATTTAAATGAAAGCGGATTTAACTATGGCCCTGTTTTTCAGGCCCTGGTCGAAATATATAGCAATCAGGGAGAGGCCCTCGGTAAAATTCGTTTAAAAGAACAGGAACCCGAGCAGCTTCATTCATATTGGTTCCATCCGGCAATGATGGATGCCGGTTTCCAGTTGCTCGCGGCTGTTTTACCCGATCAGGCACAAAGCCAATCATCCCATTTTATCTATTTACCCGTTCTGGTAGAGGAACTGCATTTTTTTGACAGGGCCGGTGAAGAAATCTGGGCTTTTGTTCAGTTGCATGGGCAATCGGTTGGCGAGGAACAGGTCATTGCCGATATTTTCTACTACCAAAAAGACGGCAAACCTTTTGCTGTACTAAAAGGATTACATGTACAACGTACCCGGAAAACAACTCTCATGGCCCTGCTGGACAGGGAATCATCCAAATGGCTCTATACAATGCATTGGATACAACAAAAAGCAGAGAGCGGGAATCATCGCAATCTGTCCGGAGCATGGCTGCTGTTTGAAGATGAGAAACAGATCGGTGCAGGTCTTGAACAGGCCATTGAAAAAGAAGAAGGAACTCTTTTCCGCGTAATCGCCGGTGATCATTATGAGCGACCTCAGGAAAATGTCTGGATGATCCGACCCCGGCATTTTGAAGATTACCAACAATTGTTAAGTGAAGTCACCGCAGCCGGCAACCGTCCTTTGCGCGGTATTATTCATCTCTGGAGTCTGGACATCCAAACCAATGACCAATGGTCTGCAAGCGATTTAATGGCTGCTCAGTCACGAAGCACACAAAGTATCTTGTATTTAGCCCAAAGCATCGTTTCGAGCTCATGGAAAGATGTACCGCCGTTATGGATCTTCACCGCATCGGCACTGTCGATTGAGGCGGATGAGCTTCCGAATCCGGCCCTGGCCCCTGTATGGGGATTGGGTAGAACTATGGTGCTGGATCATCCCGATCTGCCCTGCAGGCGAATCGATATAGACCCGGTTCGGGTCACAGAGAGTTGGCCCGGGATAGCCGAAGAATTAGGTCTGCCGGGCAAGGAAGATCAGATTGCTTTTCGCGGTAAGGAACGTTTTGTAGCCCGTCTTGCTACCCTGGAAGATGAAGCGGATTCAGGCCTGGAAGCCGCAAAGGCCCTGCGTTTGACCATAGCGGAAAAAGGGTTGATCGATAACCTGGAACGTATCCCCATGGAACGAACCGTCCCCTCTGAAGGTCAGGTGGAAATCCGTGTCCGTGCCACAGGCCTTAATTTCCGTGACGTTTTAAATGCACTGGATCTCTATCCGGGTGATGCCGGACCACTCGGCAATGAATGTTCGGGAGTGGTCGTAGCCACAGGCCCGGGAGTTACCGATCTTCACGTCGGCGATGAGGTGATGGCTATTGCTGCCGGAAGCTTTGCCGATTATGTAACGACCTATGCGGATCTGGTAATAAAAAAACCGGCCGGACTGACCTTTACCGAAGCGGCTACGATTCCAATTACGTTCTTAACCGCATACTATGCTTTGTATCATCTGGGGAAATTAACCGAAGGAGAACACGTTTTCATACACACTGCCTCCGGTGGAGTCGGACAGGCAGCCATACAGCTGGCCCGGCTGAAAAATGCTGAAATCTTTGCCACGGCAGGCAGTGAAGAGAAACGATCCTTCTTGCGGACCCAGGGCATTGAACACATAATGAATTCCCGTTCTCTCGATTTTGCCCGGGAAACCCTCGCCGCCACAAAGGATCGTGGAGTCGATGTGATTCTCAATTCATTGACCGGTGACTATATTCCTAAAAATTTATCGCTTTTAGGACAAAAAGGACGTTTTCTGGAAATCGGTAAAGTAGGTATCTGGGATGAAGCCAAAATTCATGCCTCCCGTCCCGATGTGGACTACCATACGATTGCTCTGGACGATTTGTCCAAAGAGAATCCGGCCCTAATCCAATCCATGTTTCGGGAGTTAATTCCCCTGTTTGAAGAAGGAAAATTACAGCCCTTGCCATTTCGTGAATTCCCCATGGATGAAGTTGTCTCTGCTTTTCGTTTTATGCAGCAGGCTAAACATATCGGTAAAATCGTTGTTTCGCAAACGCCGGAAAAATCGCAAGAGGGTTCTGTACCCCTGGCCATTAAGCCGGAAGCCTTTTATCTGATTACAGGCGGGTTGGGATCACTTGGGCTAAAAGTAGCAGAGTGGCTGGTTCGGAACGGCGCAAGGCACATCATCCTTTCCTCACGTCATGAACCGCAATCTGCCGTAAAGGAAAAGATTGAGCGCCTGCATGAAAACGGTTGCGAAATATTTACTGAAATCGCCGATATAAGCGATTTTAAACAGACCCGGGAACTGCTTGATACATACCATATTCCTCAGGAAGGAAAATATCTGGCAGGTATTATTCATGCTGCGGGAGTCCTGGACGACGGACTTCTTCTGCAACAGAGCTGGCCGCGTTTTGAAAAAGTGATGGCCCCGAAAGTCGCCGGTGCCTGGAATTTGCACCAGGCCACGAAAAAAATGGATCTTGACTTTTTGGTCTATTTCTCTTCCATGGCTTCTCTGCTCGGTTCACCCGGTCAAAGTAATTACGCTGCAGCCAATGCTTTCTTAGATGCTCTGGCAGTTTACCGAAAAAAACAAAATCTGCCTGCTCTCAGCATCAACTGGGGGCCATGGAGTGATAGCGGCATGGCAGCCCGAAATCAATCAACCGGGGCAAGATACAAGGCCGGGCTGGGGAGCATTCACCCCGAACAGGGATTGGCCTTGTTGGAAAAATTAATTCATGCGGAAGAAGCGAATCCGGCTGTTTTACCAATTCGCTGGAAAAGTTTTCTCAAACGGTTTGAGGGATTGGATATCCCACCTGTTTTGCGCAGTTTTTCGAATCAAAGTGCGGAAGATACCGGCGGCACGGA
>JALSTK010000070.1 GCA_026983775.1 Calditrichia bacterium | reverse complement strand
TGTACGTGCCGAATCTTACGCGGAATGGAATCTTAGACCGGAAGATTATATCCCCGTTTGATCTTATTTTATCTCTTCCAATAAAAGATTGAAGATTTTTTCGTTCTTAAGGATCTCTAAAACCTATATATGATAGACACCTATCCAATGTAAATACACCGGGTTTGAATTATATGAGCAAGAGAACACCCCCCTCTTTTTCTCCTCTTGACATGATGAAAGTTGAAACATCAGATGGACGAGATTATTGCGGGAAGGAGTGAGTTTTGATCAATCCGATTAAATGATTGGCGGGTTTGAAACACGAGGGTATTCTATAGTGTCACAGTAGCGCTTTTATTTTTCATCCAATACTTTCCGGATTAAATAAACCAGATCGGCCTGGGCAAATGGTTTTTGGATGAAGACGATTCCCGGATCCAGCTTACCCTCTTCGCCTAAGGTATCATCCGTATAGCCGGACATGAAAATCGCATTGATACTCTGTTTATCTTTTTGAATCCGGTTTACCAATTCCCGTCCGTTCATATTGGGCATGATAACATCGGTCACAATCAGATCGATCTCACTTTTATGATTTTTCCAGACTTCGAATGCCTCTTTTCCGTCTCCTGCTTCTAAGACCCGATAACCATATTGCTGCAGAGATTCACTGATCACCCCCCTTACCTTCTTACGATCTTCGACTAAGAGGATCCCTTCATTCCCGTGTAACTTTTGCTGAATACCCTGTGGATCCCCATCTAACATAAGGGGCTCTTTTTCCTGGGGAAGATAGATAAAAAAGGTTGTTCCAACGGAGAGTTGGCTGTTTACCATAATATAACCGTTATTCTGTTCGATGATGCCATACACGGTCGCTAAACCGAGGCCGGTTCCTTTGCCCTTTTCTTTAGTTGTAAAAAAGGGATCGAAAATCTTATTCATAGTCGCTTCATCCATGCCCTGTCCCGTATCACTCATCGTCATAAGTACATAATTACCCGATTTAATGGCTGCCGATTTACCCGAAAAATCATCATCCATGTGCGCATTCTGTGTCCGGATGGTCAGTTTACCTCCTCCGGGCATGGCGTCGCGGGCGTTGATGGCCATATTCAAGATTACCTGCTCCATCTGGGCCGGGTCCATTTTAACAGCCGCCGGTTTAGCTTCCAGAAAAGCTTTCAATTCGATATCTTCACCGATGACGCGGTGTAAAATCTTTTCTTCTTCACGAATTAAGTTGTTTAAATTTATCACCTTGGGTTGTATTACCTGCTTGCGGCTGAACATCAGTAATTGTCTGGTAAGAGCTTCAGCGCGATCCACAGCCCGGGTAATTTCTTCAATTTTTGGATAAGCTTTGTGTTTTTTATTTAATAACAGCAATGATAATTCCGTATAACCGCGAATAATAGTCAGTAAGTTATTAAAATCATGAGCTACACCGCCGGCCAATTGCCCGATGGCCTCCATCTTTTGCGATTGGGCCAGTTGTTCTTCCAACTGCTTACGGTCGGTAATATCCGTGATAAATCCCTCCACTGCCTGCACCTTCCCCTGCGAATCCATTATACCCCGACCCTGTTCCCAAACCCATCGGGTGATCCCGAATCCGGTTTGGATACGATAAACAATCTGAAACGGTTTCTTTTGATCAACTGCTTTCTCAATAGCCGCCAAAATATTGGCCCGGTCTTCCGCATGGACGATACGCGTGAAAAACAGATCTTTCCGGGCAATCAAATCTTCGGGTTTATAACCGGTTAAAATATAGCTTCCCTTGCTTACAAATTCGATACTTCTTTTTTGATCATAGGCACAACGATAGGCAATACCGGGCAAATTTTCAATCAGCGTAGTTAACTTGCGCTGACTCTCCTGCAGTTCTTGCTGCGCTTTTTTACGCTCTTCTACCTCGGAATTCAAACGATCATTTATTATTTTCAATTCCAGATTGCGTTGACGAATCATTCTCGTACGTCTCTTATAAAGAACAAAGATAATTAAAACTACCAGAAAAATACCCGTTAACCGAAACCAGATGGTAGCCCAGATGGGAGGAGTGATAATGATCTTAATGGAATGACCCACCTTGTTCCAAACACGATCGTTATTGGACCCTTTTACTGTGAAAATATACTCACCGGGAGGGATATTGGTATATTCGGCAAAGGTTTGTTCCCGTACATATTTCAACTTGCTATCCACACCCGTCAGACCATATACATATTGATTTTTTCCCGGTAAGGTAAAATCCAAAGCCGTAAACTCAATTCTGAAAAAGTTCTCATCATAGGCCAGCTTCAGAACCGCATCAGGTTGATTTAAACGAAATAAAGATGGGATTAGGGCTTCATGTCCGAGTGTATTATGAAGGGTATGACCGTTTTTGTAAAATTTAAAATCCGTAATTTGGATGTGGGGAATATGACGATTTTTTCGAATTTGCAGCGGGTTAAAACGATTAAAACCATTGATTCCACCAAAATAAAACTCACCGTTCCTGGCCTTTAAAATCGCCCCGGCATTGAACTCATTATCCTGTAATCCATCAAATTTCGTGTATAAATCGAAGACTGCCCGCATCGGCTTCACAAAAGCAAGTCCGCGACTGGTGCCCAGCCAGAGCCAGTTCCGGCTATCTACTCCAATACTGTAAATCACACCTACCCTTCGGTTTAAATCCCTGGGCAGGTATTCAAACTTTTGGGTCACTCTATTGAGACGATTTAACCCCGCACCGGTGCCAACCCAGATATATCCCTTATGATCTTCTGTAATAGCATACACCATATTATTGGAAAGCGTTCCCGTCTCAGATCGGTTCTGTTTATACTGCTTTACGGCAAGAGTCACCGAATTCAGCCGGAATAATCCCTCTTTCAAAGAACCCGCCCAGATATATCCTTTATCATCCCGATAAAGAGTTCTGATTAATCTATTTTTTAAAAAGACGAAAATACCCGGTTTACCGTGCCCCTTTTCGCGATAACGATACAAGCCCGCCGAAGTTCCCAACCAGATGAAACCGTCTTGATCTTCAACCATGGCATAGACTGATTTAGACCCCAGATTTGATTTCGAGTTTATAACCGAAGGAAATCGTAAACATTGATTTTTCTTCCGGTCCAGATAGTAGAGACCCTTCCCTTTGCTTCCTACTAAAAGTCTGCCGGATCTATCGATTAATAAGGACCAGACCAATATTTTTTGTGAATGGCTGGTTGAGACAATCGGGAAAAATTTTATCCCCTCTGTTTGCGGATCGAGACGGTACACACCGCCCCAGCCACCTATCCACACCTTATTATCCGCATCCTGGGCAAAGGAAAAGATCATATTGGCATCCGAATTGTGAGCATCCGACTTACAAATACGGTAACGGACGAAACCCTTGTTGTAGGTTAAGGTCATATTAATACCACTTCCCTCCGTTCCCACAAATAAAACACCTTCGGGATCAATAAAGAGTGAGCGGATATGGATATTATTAAGTGCGGTCGGATTTTGGGTATCGACC
>JALSTK010000069.1 GCA_026983775.1 Calditrichia bacterium | reverse complement strand
GTAACATATCGGGTTCGTCGAAACTTTGCAAACATCTTTATGGAGGAGTAACTTCGGCCGATCCTTTCCGGTTACTGGTGGTCAACGGCTTCGATCGGGGAACCAATTCCCGTTATGATTACATCGGATTTTATGCAAGACCCATCAGTCAGCGCGGTTATGGATTTTCTTACGTCATGAATGAATCGGTCATTGACGGAAGAATTTCGCTTAATGACTTTCGCAATGTGATCTGGATTCTGGGAGATGAAAGCACCGCGGATCAGACATTTAGCAGTACGGAGCAGAGCAAGGTGAAAACTTTTCTGAAACAGGGCGGAAATCTGTTCGTATCCGGCTCTGAAATCGGATGGGATTTGGACCATAAGGGCAGTTCCACCGACCGCTCTTTTTACAATAATTATCTTAAAGCACGCTATGTAGCCGATGCGCCCGGCGGCAAAAAGGGAACTTATTATTCGTGCCAGGCCATTGCGGGAAAATTATTCGATGGACTGCCGGATTTCAGCTTTGACAATGGATCGCATGGCACCTTTAATGTCGAATATCCCGATGCCATCGAAGCGGTAAACGGAGCAAAAAACATTTTAAAATACAAAAATGTTTCCTCACAGAATATTGCGGGGATTGAATTTGAGGGCGTGTTTCCCGGAGGAAACAAAGCGGGAAAACTGATCAATTTGGGTCTCCCTTACGAAACTATTTATCCCGAAAGCCGACGTATTGATCTGATGAGTAAGACATTCGATTTTTTTGAGGGGAAAATTTCTAATATTACAGACCATAAGCCGCTTCCTTTGTCGTTCGAATTAAAACAAAACTATCCCAATCCATTCGGAGAAGGGGCTGCCGTAGGCCATTCGCTTGCAGGCAATTCCAGTACTATCATTCGCTATGTACTGGGAGCAAACAGCCGTGTACAGCTCACCGTGTACAATATGCTCGGACAAAAAATAGTGACCCTGGTTGATAAAAATCAGGGTAGCGGTATCCATACCGTTACCTTTGATGGCAATCACCTGGCCAGCGGCGTATATATCTATCGCTTAAGGGTTGGGAATTTTGTCGCAGCTAAAAAAATGATGCTCATTCATTAAGGCAACTCTTATCCGCGCAAGGAGAAGGAAATGCGTCTGACAGTTTCCTTCCTGTTTTTTTTAGTGATTTTGATTTGCACCTCGGTACGGGCCTGGATTCGATACGATACACTGACCACCACTCGGGTCGCTCCCGGCGCCGTCTATCAGCGGATCGTTGTTCCGGATATACCCTGGTCCATCAATGTACTGACCTTTGATTTGACCAGTCCTTTTTTGCATCTGGAAACCGTAAAAGCACAAAATAGGATAGCCGGATATGAAGGTACCCGCTCCATGGCGATGAGAAGTGACTATCCCGGGCACCGGGTAGTGGCTGCTATTAACGGAGACTTTTTTGCCAAAGGGGGCATCCCGATTAATGCTCAGGTAATAAACGGCCAACTGGTGCATTCCGTTTATCATAACGATAAATCAACGATCGGTTTTTATGCCGGTAATAATCCCTTCATGGCTGTGGTCAATTTTTCCGGAGAAGTGATTACTCCATCTTTTAAATATCCTATTAGAGCGGTTAACCAAACCCGAAAAACAAATGATTTGATCCTCTATAATTCTTTTTACGGGGATACGACCGGTACTAATAAGTGGGGAGAAGAAATTAAGCTTCGTCCTCTTACAAAGTGGCTCATGAATGACACCACGTTTTGTATTGCGGAAAAAAAGGAAAATTATAAGGGAAGTATGGCGATCCCGGATGGGGGAGCGGTCCTTTCGGGAAATGGTCTGAGTGCGACTTTTCTGGATCAACACATTCATATCGGTGATACCCTCGCTGTTGTGCTGTCTCTTCATCCTGCAAGGGAGCGGATCGAACAGTTGACCGGCGGTTTCCCCCGCATTATCCGTAACGGGGAAGATGTGTCCACACCTTGTTTCCATGCCGAAGGAGGTAAAGCCTCTTTTGCTACTGACCGCCATCCCAGAACAGCCGTCGGGTTTTCCAGGGATAGCCGTAAGATGTTTTTTGTTGTGGTAGACGGTCGGCAGGTTTACAGTAAAGGAATGAGTTTAACGGAACTGGCCGGTTTTATGCAGAGCCTGGGTGCTTTTCAGGCTATTAATCTGGATGGTGGCGGTTCGTCAACGCTGGTGGTGCGTAACCGGATAAAAAATTCTCCTTCCGATGGTCATGAACGTCAGGTAGCTAATGCCTGGATTCTGGTTTCATCGGCGGGTAATAGTGAGTTGAACACAGTTCAGATTGAACCGGATAATGAATATTTATTTATGGGAGATACCGTTCAATTTAAACTGAGTGCCTGGGATTCTTCATATAATCCACTTCCCTTAATTGGTTCTGAGGTAACCTATGATGTGAGTCCGGCCCTGGGTCCTATCGATAAGAAGGAGGGGCTCTTTGTGGCAACTGCCAACGGTGTATGTGGTTACGTCTATTGCCGGTATAGGGAACTACTTGATTCTGCGAAGATCCATATAGAACCCATTGAACGGCTGCAAATTCAACCGGAGAAAAGTATAACCGATACCATAAAACCCATTGATTTTAAAGTGCAGGCTTTCGATCGGGAACAGCATCCCCATACATTCAATGCCGCGCGTTTTACCTGGGATCTGAAAGATTCAACGATTGGGATGATAACTTCAAACTATCAATTCAAAGGCAAAAAGGCCGGAACGACCCGGCTCATCGTCCGTTTCGGAGAAGTTGCCGATACGGCGTATATCGAAGTGCGGATCGGTGAAGGCCGGAGCCTGATTAATGGGAGAAAATTACAGCCGGGAGGACCCTTACCGCTATGTGGCGCAAAGCAAGGTAACCCCTAGTTTTGAACCGAAAGCCCGTAACTGGCATTGATGGAGAAATTGATAATGATATGTTACATTCGAAAATCTGTGCTGAAAAAACGGAAACGTTTCGCCGAAAGAATTTATTCCCGATCTGTCTTTAAAGCACAGGAAATTTTTTAGCGGGAAATGAAAGGGTCGCGTTTTTGCTTCTCCCCATAGGGACGGTTGAAAAATTCCGGTGACTTGGCCGAATATTCATTTTGGGGTCTCCATATTGCTGTTTTTTTTCAAAGGATAAATCGTTGGGCCAGAGGTAAAAATTCCTGCCGGGATTTTTCATTTAAAAAACCAGTATGATTGCGGACTTAAATGATTCGCTTACCCACACAAAATGGCGCAGAACCCATTTTTTTTGCAAATTCTATTAATTTAAATTTGAGGCTCTACTGGGGTTCTTGTAAAGTCATATATTAAATAAAAACTGACAATATGATTTTACTGCTTCGTTCATTTTGCATTTAATAATAAAAGTATCCGAAGGATACTAATATAAGTAGCCACAGGTTTCGTCTGTGGCTACTCATATTACATCACTTCGTGATGATTTAAAGATAGGGTGCGAATGAAATCTAATTTTATAGAAAAATGATTTAAGGATGACATTTTTGCGGCGTTTAACCACAAAAAACCCACTAGAATCAAATTTGATTTATTTGCGGATTAATGAACAATGTCGTATGATTTAAAATAAGAAATTGGAAAACATGTTTTTCCCGAAACTGACTTAGCTGAGGATGAAATGAATAGTTTTTATAATTGGCTTTCTAAAAATACAGGTATAAACCCTGTATTACAGGAGCATATTTTAACTTCCTTTTTGATTATAGCCGTTTTATGGATACTCTGGTTGGTGGCCTTACGCATTGTATGGAAAAATACAGAGGATGCTCAACTTCGTTATCATTGGAGAAAATGGCTTACTTATATATCTGTGTTCATAGGTTTTTTATTGATAGGACGGGTCTGGTTCATAGGTATAGGCTCTCTTGCCACCTATTTCGGACTCTTAAGTGCAGGTTTGGCAATTGCCCTGAAGGACCTGGTGTCGAGTTTTGCAGGTTGGATGTTCATCTTATGGAGAAAGCCGTTTTCTGTAAGCGACCGAATACAAATCGGTAATTATAGGGGTGATGTAATTGATATACGGCTTTTCAAATTTTCTCTTATGGAGATTGGCAATTGGGTAGATGCGGAACAGAGTACAGGCCGATTGATGCATGTTCCGAATAGTCTTGTCCTGTCCGATGTGGTTACAAATTATGTTCAGGGTTTTCCATTCATTTGGGATGAAATTCCGGTTCTTATAACATTTGAAAGCAATTGGCAGAAAGCAAAGGATATTTTACAAAATATAGGTCAGGAACACGGAGCTTCTCTGAGCGCTTCGGCAGAAAAAAAGTTAAAAGAAGCCAGTAAACGTTACATGATTTTTTATTCGTCTTTAACTCCAGCGGTTTATACTTCCGTTAAAGACAGCGGTATCCTTTTAACCATTCGATATTTAATAGAACCGAGAAAACGACGTCAAATTTCTCAGGATATTTGGGAACACATATTACTCGAGTTTCAGAAGCATGACGATATAGATCTTGCTTACCCCACACAGCGTTTTTTTAATAATGTGGTGGAAGGGAAAAAAGATGCACGGGCAAAACCATAAAACGATCCAGCTCTTTCGAGGGGAAAATATCTAACTTTTATTTGAATAACGAGCAAACTGAAGATAGCTTCCATTTTGGCTAAAAATAAGGAATTTGAAGCGGAAAAATAGTATGATTCCCATAAAATTGAGGAATTACAGGGATATATTTAGAAAAAAAGTAGAAACGAGCCCCCAGAATAAATCGCAAAAATTAGGTACTTTCGGAGGGGTCTTTACACCCGACGTCCTGACCATTCTTGGCGTCATCATGTATTTGCGGCTGGGCTGGGTGGTCGGTAACGCCGGACTTCTCGGGGCAATTGCCATCATAATTTTAGCTAAACTGATCACGATCAGCACAGCTCTTTCCATGTCTTCCATTATCACCAATATTAAAATAGGAGCGGGGGGTGCCTATTCGATTATTTCCAAATCACTCGGTCTGGAAGCGGGCGGTAGTATCGGCATTCCTTTCTACATATCCCAAACCCTATCGGCGGCATTATATATTGTCGGTTTTACGGAGGGTTGGCTGCGCATCTTTCCCCAGCATTCACCTCTTGTGGTGTCGACCATGGTCTGGCTTATATTGATACTGATCATTCTGATCAGCACTAATTTTGCGATTCGCATCCAATATATCATTATGGCCATTATTGCCTTTTCCATTCTATCCTTTTTATTGACTCCCGGTGCTCCGTTGGATAAAGTAACTTTGGTCGGAAAGTTTGACGACGGCAGTTTCTGGTATGTTTTTGCCATCTTTTTCCCTGCCGTAACCGGTATTATGGCCGGGGCTAATTTATCCGGTGATCTGAAGGAACCGCGCAAAGCAATTCCCTTAGGTACTTTAAGCGCCATAGGGGTTACCATGGTTATTTATATAGCCATGGCCTATGTGGCGGCAAAGTTCATATCACCTCAGGAATTACGAAACAATCAGATGGTAATGGTCGACCACGCCTGGTGGGCACCGGCGGTGCTGATAGGAATCTTGGCTGCCACCTTCTCTTCGGCTTTAGGCAGCCTGTTGGGAGCTCCGCGTATACTCCAGGCCTTGGCGGAACAAAAAACAGCACCCCTTCATACTTTTTTTGTAAAAAAGACGGGTAAAAACGAGCCGCTTAATGCCCTGATCTTTACCGCCATAATCGTTGAGATAGCCCTGATCTTCGATAACCTTAATGCCCTGGCTGCTCTGATTACCATGTTTTTTCTGATCACCTACGGCATGATCAATCTGGTGGTGTTTATTCAACAAAGCATGCAAATTATCAGTTTTCGACCTACCTTCAAGATTCCCCGTTTTGTCCCTCTATTTGGCGTAACCAGCTGTGTTTTCGTGATGTTTTTAATCGATCCCGCCTTCAGTTCTGTGGCGCTTTTGACTATTGCGGGGCTGTATATCTGGTTGGGGAAAAGGGGATTACAGGCAGACTGGGGCGACATCCGCGGTGGTATGTTTCTGGCCCTGGCTGAACGGGCTTCGCGACTGGCCGCTAAATTTCCGCGCCATCAGATATCCTGGAAACCGGATTTGTTGATTCCCGTTGAAAACCCAAACGTATGGACAGGTCCTTTACTCTTCATCAGGAATATTGTTTATCCCTCCGGCAGTGTGTTCGCCTTCACAGTAAAGAATCACGATGTGGAAGCAACGGATAAGGAACTTGCCGAATTACTTTTGCCACTTAAAGCCCGAAACTTGCTCGTGCACCATACTACAATCGAAGACGACGAATTTTTGCACGGGGCACACCTGGTTATCCAAACGCTAAACGCCGGTGCCATGCGTCCCAATATACTTTTTTTAACTGTGGGTAATAATCCCGGTAAGGAGGGTGTGATCAACGAATTAGTAAGGTATGCTTCCAAATATGATTTGGGTGTACTCTTATTGATCCAACATCCGCGCAAAGCGTTTGGAGTACAGAAAGACGTCAATATCTGGTTGAGGGACAAGAGTCCGAACTGGCATCTGGCTTTGCTCACGGCCCTGCAACTTCAGATGAACTGGAAAGGCAAATTGAATTTAATAACAGTCGCCCGGAAGCAAAACGATGTAGCGCGTCTTTACAATTTTCTGGAGAGACTAAGCGATAAAGCCCGGTTACCGGCAATGACCGAATTTTATGTATTAGTGGGAGAATTTAAAGAAACCATGCATTCGGCACCTGACGCCGATATAAATCTGTTCGGTTTGGCAGATACACTGCCCTTTGCTCTCATGCGTGAAGCGCCGCAATTAACCAAATCTTCCTGCTTGTTCGTAAAAGACTCGGGGCTGGAGAGCGCCCTGGTATAAATTGGTTTGAATGCAGCGCATGTCAAAAGACACCATTCAACCTGATCTGTTGTGTAACTTACTTCCGGTGAAGTTGAAAAATAAATAACTTCACCATCCGGATTTCCACAATAATAAAAATGTTCTCCGCTCAGTTGCTTTAACGGATCATTTTTAAGCATATGGACGACTGTAATTTTTCGGACTGCCTCCACACTGGCGGCAGGTAACTTTTCTGCCCGGTATGCCAGATGGATGATAATCAACAGAAAAGCGTAATCCTTTTTCTTTTTTACCATCGGATTGACTGGGCACGGTACAACAACGCATAATTTTTTCTTTCCTGAGAAATATGGACAACTATCTTTGATGGCTCTACCGGGTTTTTTGTGAAGCCGTATATTAACTGAAGACCGATAAAAGAAATGAAACAATTTTTTATGGTTTCGTTCATCTTGTGTTTAAAAACAATAGTATCCGAAGGATACGAATATGAGTAGCCACAGGTTTCGCCTGTGGTAAAGCGGAAAAAGCGAGCGTGACGCTGAAGGCGTCAAATGTGGAACACAGAGCATTCTAACGAAATAGGATACCATATACCTTGAAAGGCCTGGTTTATTTTACCGCTTTGCGGTAACCCTATTCGGTTGCATCTTGCCCACAGGTTTCGATCCTGCCCGGCGGCCAACGGGTGTGGCTACTCAAATTGCATCACTTCGTGATGATTTAAGAATGACATTTTTACGGCGTTTAACCACAAGAAAACCAGTAGAGCCTTAAAAAATTTACATTAAACACTTGCATTTTTCTATTCAATTATTATATTGAATGAGTATTCATTCAAATAAGGGAGTCGCCTTGGCTAAAAAAAGTATTGCCCTTAAAAATCAAAAACGTAATATGATCATCGAAGCCGCTGTACATGTCTTTGCCGAAAAAGGCTTCTTTAATGCCAATGTGCATGATGTGGCCCAACGCGCAGGCATTGCCGACGGTACAATCTACGTTTATTTTAAAAGTAAAGATGATCTGCTTATTTCCCTCTTTGAACAAAAAATGGATGGTATCCTGGACCGTTTCTCTAAAAAATTACGCACACTGTCCGATCCTCTGGATAAACTGAGAACCTTCATCTCCACGTATTACCAAATGATTAAAGAAGATAAGCACCTGGCTGAAGTTTTTCAGGTGGAATTACGGCAGTCCAGTAAATTCCTGAAAGATTATCACAATCAAAAATTCCTTGATTTTTTAGATATGATTGCTTCTATTTTACAGCAAGGACAGCAGGAAAATTTTTTTCGTCCGGAGCTGAATATCGATATTGCCAAAATTATGATCTTCGGCGCTATCGATGAAGTGGCCCGGCAGTGGATTTTAGGGGCAGAAACCAAGTTTTCGTTGGAAGAGGCCTGTCAACAGACCAGTGAGAGCCTTATCTCCGGGATATTGAATAGTTAATGCTGTTTTTCGGAAAGAACGGCTTAATGAAGAAAGAGTTCAGCTTGTTAAATATTTTCATATAATCAGGAGTTCTTATGAAAAATGTAGTAATTGTAGAGGGCTTAAGAACCCCATATCTAAAGTATGAAACGGATTTCAGAGACATAGCGGCTCACCAGTTGGGAGCGATAGCCGTGCGGGAGTTATTGGAACGTCTCAATCTTAATCCACAGGATTTGGATGAAGTGATTATGGGCAATGTGGCCCAACCGCCGGAAGCGGCCAATATCGCCCGTAACATTGCTCTCTACGCCGGTATTCCGCAAAATATTCCGGCCTTTTCTGTGCAGCGTAATTGTGCCAGTGGTATGCAGGCCATTGCCGAGGCCTGGTACCGGATCCAGATGGGGCACGGTACTACTTATATGACCGGAGGAGTGGAAAGTATGTCGCAGATCCCACTTTTATGGAATCAGGAGGCGGCGCGCTGGATGGGTAAACTGTTCCGGGCCAAAACGTTGGGCCGGAAACTGGCCCTGTTTACTCAATTGAGAGGGAAGTTTTTAAAACCGGTCATCGGCTTGCAACTGGGACTAACCGACGGTTATTGCGGTTTAAACATGGGTGAGACGGCCGAATTACTGGCCCGTGATTTTCACATCACCAGAGAAGAGCAGGATCGCTTTGCCATGCGCAGCCACAATCTGGCTGAAAAGGCGACGAAAGAGGGCACATGGAACGATGAAATCATGCCGGTCCCGGTTCCTCCCAAATATGATAGAATGGTCAGCAAAGATAACGGCATCCGCTATGGCCAGTCTATGGAGGCCCTGGCTAAATTGCGGCCTGTTTTTGATCGGCACAACGGTACGGTAACAGCCGGAAATGCCAGCCAGATTACGGACGGAGCGGCGGTTAATCTGGTGATGGACGAAGAGAAAGCCGAAGCAGCCGGTTATCAGCCCATCGGCCGAATCCGTTCCTTTGGATTTGCTGCTCTGGATCCGAGCCGGATGGGATTGGGGCCGGTTTACAGTACCCGCATCGCCCTGGATCGGGCCGGAATGACCATAAAAGATATGGATTTGATTGAAATTAATGAAGCGTTTGCAGCCCAGGTTATTGCCAACCTGCGTATTTTCGAATCGGACGAACTCAGTAAAAAATATTTAGGCCTGGATAAAGCCCTGGGAGCCATAGACGAATCGCTTTTGAATGTCAACGGCGGGGCGATCGCCCTGGGGCACCCGGTTGGTTCTTCGGCGGCACGGCTGGTCATGACTTTATTGAAAGAGCTCAGACGCAGAGACAAACAATTTGGTCTGGCGACCCTTTGTGTGGGCGGTGGCCAGGGTGCTGCATTTATTCTGGAAAGAATGTAAACCATTTTAAACAAGGGAAGAAAAATGGCAAGTGCATTTAGCTTGGAAATATCCGAACCCGGTATCGGTGTATTGTATTTCGATCTTCCGGGAGAAAAAGTAAATAAATTCAGTACGCCTGTAATGGAGGAACTGGCCGGGCATATCGAGGAAATGAAAGCCCGTCATGATTTGAAGGTGTTGTTACTGATGAGCAAAAAACCGGGTATCTTCATTGCCGGGGCGGATGTAAAAGAAATTGCTTCTATTGCGGATGAGCAAACGGGTTATGAGGTAGGACGAAAGGGACAAAAAATCTTTACCGAATTTGAAAAGTTGCCCTTTCCGAAAGTGGCGGTTATTGACGGTGCCTGCATGGGAGGGGGTACGGAACTCAGCTTGTGTTGTGATTTTCGTCTGGCTTCGGACAATCCAAGAACCAAAATAGCTTTACCTGAAGTTACCCTGGGCATTCTGCCCGGTTGGGGCGGTACACAACGTTTGCCGCGACTCATCGGCCTGCAGAAGGCATTGGATGTCATTTTAACGGGTCGTACTCTCTCCGCCAAACAAGCTTTACGCTATCGTCTGGTGGACAAACTTATTGCTGCCGAATGGCTTCAGGAAAAAGCCCTTGAATTTGCGCACGAAGTTCTGGCCGGCAAGACACAACGTTACCTTGAGCGGAGAAAGATCAGGGGTGCGGCTAATGTATTTTTGGAAAAGACAGCCATCGGGCGGAGTATCGTTTTTTCCCAGGCCAGGAAATCCGTCCTTAAGAAAACCCACGGACACTACCCGGCTCCTTTAAAAGCTTTGGAGGTGATCGAAAAAACGGCTGACTTCCCGCTTGAAGAGGGGCTGAAAAAGGAAGCCAAAGCGCTGGGCGAGTTAATGGCCACCCCCATTTCCAAACATTTGGTGCAAATCTTTTTCTGGACCGAGGAAATTAAAAAAGAAAACGGTTTAAAAGATACGGCTATTACGGGGAATACGGTTCAGCGGGCAGGTGTGCTCGGTGCGGGTGTAATGGGCGGCGGAATCGCCCAGTTACTGGCATCCCGGAGTATTTTTGTCCGGGTGAAGGACATTAATTATGAAGCCGTGGCCAGGGCCTACCAGCAAGCAGCCTATGTTCTTGGGAGTAAAGTAAAAAAGCACCGTCTATCCCGTATGGAATTCAATCAGATTATGAACCGTATCACCGGAACGACCGATTACACGGGTTTTCCCTCGACAAATTTGGTTGTGGAAGCGATTGTGGAAGATCTGGACCTGAAGAAGAAAGTGCTCGCCGAGTTGGAAGGTCATGTAAACGAACAGACGATTATTGCCAGCAATACCTCATCCCTGCGTATTAATGATATGGCCGAGGCCTTGCAGCGCAAAGAAAATTTTGTGGGTATGCACTTTTTTAATCCTGTGCATAGGATGCCGCTGGTGGAGGTGGTACGAGGACAACATACTTCCGATATAGCTGTGGCCACGGTATTCAATTTGGCGAAAAAATTAGGAAAGACACCGATTCTGGTCAACGATGGTCCGGGATTTCTGGTCAATCGTCTGCTTCTGCCCTATATGGTGGAAGCAATTTCCCTTCTCGAAGAAGGTAACCGGATCGAAGATATCGACCGGGCCATATTCAATTTCGGTATGCCTATGGGGCCCATTGAATTGTTCGATGAAGTGGGCATCGATGTGGCCTATAAAGTGGCGAAAATATTGCGGCAATCCATGAATGACCGCATGGCCGATTCGGATTTATTACCCAAATTACTGGAGGCGGGACGTCTGGGGAAAAAATCAGGTCTCGGTTTCTACAAGTATGAAGGACGTAAAAAAGTACAAGATCCGAAAATAAAGCATTTTATTTCCATCAAAGCCCATTACAAGCTGAATGAAGCGGAATTAGTGCAGCGTATGATCTATCCCATGATTAATGAGGCCGCTCGTTGCCTGGATGAAGGTTTGGTGGCCAAAGCTCGCGATGTGGATGTGGGTATGATCTTCGGCACCGGTTTTGCTCCCTTTCGCGGAGGTCTGCTAAAATTTGCGGATACGGAGGGTATCGGCCGAATCGTGGCGAAGCTGGCTGATTTTAGCGATCGCTACGGGTCGCGTTTTAAACCGGCCGAAAGTCTTTTGAAAATTAAGGAACAAGGGAGTTTTTATCGTAATTAAAATTTTGTAAAGTTACTTTGACCAATCTATTGCTAAGTTAAAGGAGAGAAGTATGCCGAGTAAAGCATTACCCAGTTTCTCCAAGGCGCTGTTCAGTGGCATTTTGTTAGATGAATTGTTGTTCCCCTATCCGAAAATGGATAAAGAGGAAGCTGAAAATCTGAAATTAGTGCAGGAAACGTTTAAGAAATTTGCTGATGACAAGATCGATTCTCAGAAAATCGATGAGGAAGCCCATATTCCCGATGAAGTAATGAACGGATTAAAAGAATTAGGATTTATGGGTCTGAGTGTCCCGGAAAAATACGGCGGATTCGGCTTATCCAATACGGGTTATGTAAAGATGCTGGAATTTATCGGCGGAACGGACCCCTCTGTGGCTATCATGCTTGGCGGCCATCAGTCTATTGGTTATAAGGCGTTGATATTATACGGAACGGATGAGCAGAAAAAGAAGTATCTGCCTAAACTGGCTTCAGGAGAGATGGTTGCTTCTTATTGCTTAACGGAACCCGGTGCCGGTTCGGATGCAGCCGGTATTCAGAGTAAGGCCGTTCGGGATGAAAAACGGGGAGTCTATATTTTAAACGGCAACAAACAGTGGATTACCAATGCCGGTATTGCCGACTTCTTAACTGTTTTTGCCAAAGAGCCGATTACCGACAAGGACGGTAAGGTTAAAGAAAAAATCAGCGCTTTTATCGTGACCCGCGATATGAAAGGGGTTAGCGTAGGGAAAGAAGAGAACAAATTAGGCTTAAAAGGCTCTTCTACGGCCTCTCTCTTTTTTGAGGATGTGGAAGTTCCTTTCGAAAATGTGATCGGTGAACCGGGTAAGGGCTTCAAAGTAGCCATGAATGTACTGAACGCCGGTCGCCTTGGTCTTTCCGGAGGTTCGTTGGGCGCGCTAAAACATGTTATGCGTCCCGCTCTTGCTCATATTAAAGAGCGCCGGCAGTTTGGTAAAACGCTCTCCGAGTTTGAAATGATCAAGGAAAAAGTAGCGCAAATGACCATCGATCTCTTTGCTACGGAGAGCATGATTTATTTAACCAGCGGATTGATGGATCGCGGAGATGTCGACTATTCTTTGGAAGCGGCCATGTGTAAGGTTCGGGCTACCGAAGTGGCCTGGAACGGCATCAATGAATGCCTGCAAATGGTCGGTGGTCTCGGTTTTATGAAAGAATATCCTTATCAGCGTTTAATGCGTGATGGCCGGGTCAATATGATTTTTGAAGGTACCAATGAAATTTTACGCATGTTCATCACTTTGGCCGGTATCCGTGACGAGGGAGAGTATCTTAAAAAAATCGGCGAGGCTTTAAAAGGCCCGATAAAGGGATTTGGGGTATTAACGGATTATGCCACTCAGTGGTTAAAAGACCGGGTTATGACCGAGCATATCCGTGATGTACATCCTTCTCTGGCCAATGCCAAAGTCCAGTTTGAAACATGGGCTAAAAACACTCATTTTTCGGCCGAACGCTTTATTATGCACCACGGCAAAAATGTAATTTACCGGGAAATGCGCCAGGAGCGTCTCGCTAATGCCGCTATTGATCTGTTTGGCATGATTTCAACGATCTCGCGGGTAGATTCCCTGATTGCCGAGAAGGGTGAAGAAAAATGTAAGCATGAAATCATGATTGCCAATGTATTTGCCGATCAGGCCTGGCGCAGGGTACGGCGTAATCTGCTGATGATGGACAGCAATGCCGATCGCCAGATGGGCGAGCTTTCGGACTTTATGGTTAAACAGGGTTTTTATCCTTTTGCCACGGAGTCGATGGAGATTTTATTATAAAAGATGAATCTTATGTTTGATAAAGATGATCATACCAAAAGAGTAAAACAATAAAGGAGGATGCTAAAGTGAACATAGCAGTCTGTGTCAAACAAGTCCCGGATACGGAGACCAAAGTGAAATTAACCGAAGACAAAAAAGCGGTTGATGAAAGTGAAATCAATTTTATCCTCAACCCTTATGATGAATTTGCCGTGGAAGAAGCCTTGCAACTTAAGGAAAAATACGACGGTGAAGTTACGGTTATTTCGTTGGGTCCCGATCGAATTTCATCGGCGATTCGTAGTGCGCTGGCCATGGGAGCCGATAAGGCCATTCATCTACAGGTGGATGAAAATCCGCAAGACCCCAATGTAGTGGCTAATGCTCTTGCGGCAGAATTGAAAAACGGCGGGTATGATTTAATTCTTCTCGGTAAACAGGCTATCGATGATGATCATACTCAGGTACCCTCGATATTGGGTGAAAAGCTGGGCTTACCCTCTGTAACCGTGGTCATTAAATTGAATATTGACGGGGACAAGGTGGTAGCCGAACGTGAAATAGACGGCGCTCATGAAATTGTGGAATGCACTCTGCCGGCCATTATCAGCACCCAGAGAGGTTTGAATGAACCGCGTTACGCCTCTTTAAAAGGCATTATGCGGGCCAAGAAAATTCAGATTGAACAGAAGCCGGCCCAGTTATCGGACGATCAATTAAATATCATTGGATTTGAATATCCTCCCCAGAAGAATCCCGGAAAAATTGTCGGTGATAGTGCCGATGCCGTTCCGGAATTACTGCGTTTATTACATGAAGAAGCAAAAGTCATTTAGGATTGTTACAGACCATATTTGATATAAGGAGAAAATGGATATGAAAATCTTGATATATGCCGAACATCGTGAAGGCCAGCTTCGGAAAATTACGTATGAGAATATCAGTTTAGCCCGTACCCTGGGCCAACCCTTCGAAGTGCTTGTCGTGGGCAATGAAGTGCAGGATATACAGGAACAGTTGGGACGCTATGGAGCCGAGCAGGTGGTGTTTTACAAAAATGCACAATTGGAGAATTACAGTGCGGACGGTTATGCCCGGATAGTTGCCGAAGCGGTCAAAGAACGCCAGGCGGATGTTTTGTTGATGGGTGCCACTTCAACCGGTAAAGATCTGGGACCGCGGGTGGCCTCGATTTTAAATGCGGCCATGGCTACCGATTGCATCCATGTAGAAATGGAAGGTGACAATCTGAAGCTTATCCGACCCATGTATGCAGGCAAAGTGCAGGCCACGATTCGTCTGACTTCAGCAGTTAAAGTGGTAACGGTTCGTCCCAATGTTTATCAGGCCTCCGAAGCACCGGTCACGGCCAAAGTCGACACCAAAGAGGTCTCGGCACCGGATTTCAAAACCGTAGTGAAAGAGATCGTTTCCGGGGCTAAAGGCAAACTGGATGTCACGGAAGCGAATATCATTGTTTCCGGAGGCCGGGGGATGAAGGGCCCGGAAAACTGGCATCTAATCGAAGATTTGGCCCAACTGCTCGGCGCAGCTACCGGAGCCTCAAGGGCGGCCGTGGATGCCGGCTGGAGACCGCATGACGAACAGGTTGGACAAACCGGAAAGACCGTTTCCCCCAGTTTGTACATCGCGGTCGGTATCTCCGGAGCCATACAGCATCTGGCGGGAATGTCCTCTTCGAAATATATAGTTGCTATTAACAAGGATCCCGACGCTCCTATCTTTAAGTTAGCGGATTATGGCATTGTAGCCGATCTGTTTGACGTGGTGCCGAGGATGATTGAGGAATTGAAGGCGGGCAATTAAATAAAATCCGATTATAAAAATAATCTATGAACGGAAAGGGTCCGGACCCCGGGCTCTTTCTATTCGCTATGGTCGGTGAAGTTGTCTAAAAGCTCTTTGATGAAAAAGTGTGTCTCTTGCAGGAATCGTTCCGAGGCACAGCCCCGTTTTGAACAGATTTTACAGGGAATGGTTAACTTACAGGCTACCTTCTCTTTGTAGGATTTTTCCAAATCGAGGCAGGCATCGGCTACTTCTTTTTGCATGGCTTCCCGGCCATAGGGCTTACTTCCGATTTTAATAATTTTTTTGCGAATCATCTCGCTCAGGTCTTTAATACGGCCCAGATAGGAACTGATCGCACTCTGCCAAATGATACGCGCTCTGGCCTGTACCTCGGATTCCACATCCTGGGGTGTACCCGGACGCAAGGAGCTGAGTCCCATATCCTTTAAATCAAAAATTTCTTCTATTAAACCGAAAATCATATTCAATTCGCGCACAACTTCAGACCCTGTATCGAAATAGATAAAATTAGCCTTGCGTTTTAAAATGGTCTTAACATCATTCAGCAAGCCGTCCAGGTCTTCCCGTTTATCGCCCATTTTTTCTTTGAGCAGTGTATCAAAGCGATCGATTTGTTTACGGGTGGAATTGATGGCCCGTACTACATTCATATATTGATTGATCTGATTATACCCCAATGATTGAAAGATAATATCGAAATAGGCCTGAACCGTTAATTCCAGTTCTTTGAGACTTTCCCGCAAACGATGTGTTTCCCGCAGATACGATTCATGGACCAGCTCGATAACCTGTTCATCGCTGTGTCCTTCCAGAATAATGAGGATCTCTTTGAAGACTTTACGAGGTGTAGACACTTCATCGAGCAGAGAAATAATATCCTGAACCGGTAAGATTTCGCCCGCTAACTTGCGCAACCGGCCCTCTTTGGAAACGTGGCAATGGGCCAGCAGGGTTACATTATGAAAATCGGTTAAATCGGCGGCACTTTGTTTAACCAGCTGAATACGTTTGGTGGTGAGCAGGTTTATGAAAAAATGACCGATCGAATGAAATTTCCCCTTTTGTTTTTCTTTCCGTGGCAGATGCAAAGCGCTTACCGATATTTGCAACAGATCCTGGCGTTTGGAAATCAAATCGATCAAGCCGGAGAGAATGATGAACTGCTCCAGGAGAGAAGTAAATTTTTTTTCATCAAGCGCCTGAGCAACAAAGAAACGGATTACCTGGGCATCCTGTATCTGAAGAAGATTTTCAGCGGCTTTGCGGATGTTGGCGTCTTCATCGGTAAAAGATTTTAAAATCAGCAGTATGTTTTCGGATTTGGTAATTTCCTCGGCGGCACGGTTAATGGTAGAAATTTTAATGATCTGGGTTTTACGCTGCTTTAAAATCTGACGGGTAATTTCATAAATTTGTTGATCCTTCCGACCGTTGCCCCGTTCATTGATGAGTTTTAAAAACAGAGTGAGCATTTTAAGGGAAACATTCGGATTTTGCAGCACATCGGTTAACACATCCAGATCATCTTCAAACATCAACAGCACCAGAATATTAGGCTGACCTTCATTTAAGGCAAAAGTTCTGCGTTCTCTGCGGTCAAAACCTAAAATATCCTGGTAACGGCCGATCAATTTCCAGAATTCGCTGTTCTGCGCCATGGACCGTACTTTTTCATTTTCATCATTGGCTAAAATATTGAGAATAGCCGGGAAGTGGCAATGACGGGCGATTTGGATTTTGAGCTCTTCATCCTCCATGACTTCCGGGCTCAGGTAAACATTGGTCGGGACAGGCGGTGTTTTGCGGAAGTAGCGCTCCATCAAATACACATAGCGCTTGATGCCTTCTCTTGAATTTATTTTTTGCGGATCAGGCATTGACTATCCTTCCAAAGCCAGAGAAAAAGCGGTGGTTAATTTTAAAATATCCTTATTGGCTTTACGCAGGCGATTAACCAATTCGGAGGCGATGTTACGGTAAATCGTCATTCCCATTTGCGGCTCTTCTTCCAAAAGACGAATGAGTTTTATTTTACTGATGCTGGCCAGACGGCTGGGCTTGATAGCCCGGATGGAAGCTTCGCGTACGGCGTCTTTTTCGAACATGGACATCTCGCCGAAAATAGGATGACTCTGTTCGGATAGACGAATCAGTGCTTTTTCCCTTTGCCGGGCGCTCTCCATCCATTGCGGTAAAACCAGGGCCTTGGAAATCTCCACTTCACCCTCTAAAAGAATAAAGATATCGGAGCCGATTTCCCCCTCCCGCATGATAAAATCTTCTGCTGTAAATTCCTTTACATGCATCAGAGGAATAATCTTTCGAATCTGCTGATCGCTGAGTCCCTGAAAGAAACGGACTTTTTTCAGGTAGAATAAATCGATCTTATGCCTGGGATTAGCGGTTTTTTTATTCATTCTGCACTCTCTATGGCTAAATAAAAATCTTTTTCACTGAGAATGGTTTCCGGGGAGGGATTAATCTGAATTTTCACATGACCTTCACCCCCCAGATTCCGGCCGGCCTCCTGGAATTTGCGCATGATAAAATCATCAAGGTAAGAATAATTATCGCTCATCAAATCGGAAAGTTTGAACGGTTCGGATAATTGGCCTAATCCGAGTAAGATACCCGCGGCACTTTGCTGGTAGAATTCTTTGAATTCCCGGTAGGTTCTTCCTTTAAACTGATCCGGAAGAACTTCCCGCACCAAGCGGTAGGGAGAAGTCTCCGAAAAAAGTTGTTCGAAAAATTGGGGAATACCCGGTGCGCTTACATGATTGGCCAACAGGAAGCCGCTGTATGCATCGCTTACAATCACCTCGTCCGCTTTGGCCTTACGCAAATGGGTTAGATTCTCGCGATTCTGAACATGAGCGTAAACCTTGACTTTCGGATTGAGAGATTTAAGTGACAAACAGGCTAAAATTGTACGATCATCGCCGGATTTCCCGGGGCCGGCGCTGGCATCCGGTAAAATAATCGCCGAATTGGCCTCTTTGGCATTGGCCCGGTTTAATATGTTCTCATGAGTAAAATCACCGCGTACAAAACGCAAATTAAGATTTTTATAACGAGTAAATATATCGGCCATCTCCTCTTCCGAGAGCTGGTTTATTAATACCAGAGGTCGGCCGGTCTGTTTACTCTTCTCCAGAGTAGATAAAATTTGCTCGGCCTGGACATTCCAGCCGCACAAAATGATATGATTTTTAACCTTGGTTTCCTGCAAACCCTTCCCCTCTCTGATTTTTCGTGTAACTAAAATGGATGAAATAGTTGCCGTGATAACCGAAAGCAAGGCAATACCAAAGAGCATGATAAATATGGCTACAACTCGCCCCTCAGGTGTAATGGGTACTTTGTCTCCGTAGCCCACGGTGGAGATAGTTACCAGTACCCACCAAACAGCATCCCAAAAAGAAGAAAATTGGGTGTTCGCTTTACCCTCGAAAAAAGCGACCAGTGCTGCGGCAATGAATGTAATAACAAAGATCAAGAGCACAGCCCGAATCGTCGGGTTGGATTTTAATTTGTTTATGATGTCGCTTCGTAGCAAATAGCTGCCCTCATAATGTAGTCTAAAACCGTAATCGGCAAGAAACGGTAGAATCTTTATTAAGTTGCACATCTAAAGTATTGAAAAAAAGGGGAAAATAAAAAAAATATGTAAATATCAGCCTTTTATGCCCAAGGCGAGATACACAGAATAAAGGAAAAACAGCGAACCTTTGATGGATAACAGAAGAATCTGTTCTTTCAGAGAAAGGCTTGTATATCAGTAGCGGCTAATTATTTCCCCTTATTATATTTCAACACTGGCTCAGGATGTGAGCGAAATCGGTTTGAGCTTCCAGAAACCATACCAAAGCAAGCTGAAAATAAAGCCCGGAAAGAAGGGTTCGATACTCAATAAAAAGAGGGGTTCTCCATTCAAAGTATGGATTTGTCCCCAGAGGAATAAGCCCCCGGTAAGCAGAAAGCTGATCAACATATTTAAAAACGTCTTCTTCCGGCTCAACCGAATAGCCGGGAAGTAGGCAGCCAGTAAAGGCAGAAGCAGGGGTGGGATAAACAGACTGCCCAGGTTGTACCATAATTGAATAACGGAAGGGAAAGCGAGAATCAGACCGATTGAAATAAAGGCCGTCAGAACCAGGCCGAACTGTACGGCGCGGTTCGTTCTTCCCTTACCTTTCCAGTGTCCAAAAATATCCAGTCCAAAGGTAAGAGCCGAAAGAAAGGTGTAGCTATCGATGGTAGACATGATGATGGCAAACAGGCCGGTAAAAAACAAACCACGAACGAAAGGTGGTAGAAAATGGACGGCTAACTGGGGATAACCCATCAGAGGATTGATATCCGGTAAAAGAACCACCGCATATAAGCCGGTTAGCATGGTTAATCCGTCAAAAAGGAACCAAAAAGCGATGGAAACAAAAATCCCTTTACGGGCCACGCCTCCTGTTTTGGCTGCCGCACAACGCTGGTGAAATCCGGGGTCAATGAAAGTCCAACTGGCAATCAGGAACCAGACCGCCATTTGTTGCCAATGCAAGCCTCCGGTCGGACTTTTGTGCAGTTCATCGAGTTTGCCGAATAATTCGAGAGGTGAAATCGACTGAGACAATAAATAGGCAAATAGAAGAATAAAACCGGTGAACATGAAGATAAATTGCAACTTATCGGTCTCCACAACGGAACGGAATCCGCCCTTGTACACATATACGATGGAAAAGAAGGTACCAATCAAGATACTGAGGATGAAACTCCAGTGCAGAATTTGTTGGATGAGAATGGCCAGCATAAGAATATAGGGTGCCGGGGAGGTCATAAACAGCAGGAACAGACTGCCCAGAGAGCCGGAAGGTCTGCCATAGGTTTTGTATAACATATCGGGAATGGAATAGTTATTTGCCTGGCGAACTTTGCTTGCTAAAAAAAGGGCGAAAAGCAGGGCGAAAATGTAGTAAGGCAGGCCGAAAACAAACCAGACCGAGAGGCCGTTCCGATACACGAATTCCCCTATACCCAGGATACCTCCGTACCAGGTTGTGACCAGGGTGGCCACGAAAGCAGGAATCGTGAGAGAACGGCTGCTAAGCAGAAACTCCTCTTGCGAGGCATGTTTGCGCCTTGCTTTATAGCCTAAATACAGCAGTAAAGCCACATATAAAAGAAGAGGAATCAGATCGGGCCATCCGAAAGAGGTATTCATAGTTTGGCGCACATCGTTTATTTTCCGGGAAGAGGGAAATGTTCGTAAATGAAAAGCGTCCCGGAGTCGAAAGAAATCCGGCATGAATTTTGTGTGTATTCATTGCTTATGCCCATGAAATAAGGATCAAAATTTTGATTGCTTACTTCGTATTTAAAACCGCTCAGGGAAAGCTTATGTATCGGTTGTAGGGAGAACAAAGAAACCGTGCCTCCAGCGATGGATGCGAGGGAGTATCGGCCCGCTTTTAGTCGTCTCAGGCGGCCGAAACGATCGTAAATTTCAAGCCGGGCGTCTCCCGAATACTGTTCGAAAATCAATAGATTGCCGAAAGAATGGTCCGGGCGTTTCCCAAAGGCCGCAAAGATACGAATGGTTTTTGGATGAAATCGAGCCACGAATCGCAGAGTTTTTTGCATATCGGTAAAATCCTGATCCGGTGTTTCAATAAAAGAGACGGAAGAAAAATAATCCCGGGTATTCCGATCGATGGAGTCCAGATCACCGATGATATAATCGGGAATCAGAGCATATTGGCGACAAATCAGACTTCCGCCGTCAACCGCAATAATCAATCCCACATCCTTCAAATATTCGTCGAGTAGATTGAATGGAGGGGCCTGGCCGTTAGCGATAATGGCAATGCAATCTGCCCGGTCATTTTTTAAAGAAGTTTTCATCCGAAATTACCATTCATATTGCAGGTCGAAAAAACCGTTAATCGTTGCCGCGGGGAAGAAGGCCTCTCCTTCACCGTGCGCCAGATAACGCCGGTTTAATATATTATTGATTCGTCCTTGCAAAGCAAGATGGTGTAACCCCAACGAATCCAGTTTGTATCGGAAACGCAGGTTGAATACGATAAAGGGATCCACGGTATTTTGCTCGTTTTTATAATTATCCGTGTACATTTTACCTACGAATTTGGAAATAAGAGTAAGGTACAAATTTTTCCAGGCATAGGTCAGACGCAGATTAGCCAACATGTCGGGAAAGCCGCTAATGGGATTTCCGTCGAGGTGAAAGGGATCACCTTTTCTATCGTAAACCGTATATCGAAGCAAAATATTCTTGCTGTACATGGCATTTCCACTAAGGGACAAACGGGGCAGGATATGCCATAAAGCCGAGAATTCCACTCCCTTATGAACCGTACGAGAGGCATTGCCTGTAATCGGCTGGCCGAAGCGATCCACCCCACCTTTTTTAATGATCTCGTTAATAAAGTCCATATAATACAGGTTGAGGTCTGCTTGCAAGGTTTGCCCCTTGTAACTGTAACCGGCTTCAAATCCTAACAAGGTTTCGGGGTGAACTAAGGGCTTGCCATAATTATAGCTTCCGTCCGTATTAAGCGCGAATTGAGGGACGACCCGGCCCCAGTCCGGAGGTGTACTCGCTTCTGCGGCATCGTAAAAATTTTTCAATCGCGGTTCGCGAGTGGTACGTGAAATACTCGCATAGAGATTCGAACTGGTGTTAAAATTATAGTTGAGTCCGATCCGTGGATTGAGGAATAAATAGTTCACTTTGAAATCATGGTTGAGAAATTTTTCATCGTAAAGCCGGTACTGCTTATAGGCCATCTGTATATCACCCATGGCAATTAAATGACGATATATCTCATGGTTCTGATGGAAATAGAGCGAAGCGATTATTTTTTGTCCCCGGTACTGATAGTAGCGCCGTCCCCTGTCACCGGTTACGCCGGCCGGCAGACCGTTGCCTTTTTGCAGACGTCCCCAGTGCAGAGAGCGATGCCAGCGCAATTCGGCACCGGTAACGATTTCTTCAATCCCTTTACGCCAAACCAATTGCGGCAGCCAACCGACCTGGTTATTGTCAACGTAGGCCCGAATCAATGCGTCTGTCGGGATTTGTGAAACATCATAGCCATACTGCGGAGTGAGCCGGAAATATTCGGGAGATGCCCAGCTGCCGTCATAATCATAATATCCGTAGCCTTTCACATAGAACAAGTTATTATTCAGAGTCGTATGGGAATTTATTTTGTATTCATGCAAAATTTCCAGGTGAGGTTGATTGAATCTTTCGGTTTCATCTTTGCGGCGATCGGTATAGTCAAGCAAAGAATCTCTTGTGGCATTCAATCTCCAGTAGCTGAAATTTTTTCTGCGTAAGCGGTCATTATTGTTAATAAATTTAGGTAACCCGGTATAAGCCAAACCGTCTCGGATGGGCCCGCCATAGAATTGAACGCGAAGATTTTGACGGGCTCCGTAAAACGCTCCGCCTGCAAAATAATTCCAGAAGTCAATCCACGAGCGCTGTCGATAGCCGTCGCTTTTAATGTTGGAAATCCGGGAAAAGAAAATAAATTTATTTTTAATCAAACCCGAATTAAAAGAAGCCGAAAATTTATGTGTATTATAAGATCCGTAACCGTAAAGAAGCTTCATTTTGCGTCGGGGAGAAAAGTATCGGGTTAAAATATTAATCGAACCGCCGATGGCCGCCGGGCCGTAAAAAGCATTACCGGCTCCCCGTTGGACCTGAATGCTTTGCACGTTGGCCAACAGGTCCGGAAAATCCACCCAATAGGTGTTGTGATCTTCCGGATCGTTTTGCGGAATACCATTGATCATGACCGAGATACGACGCTGGCCGAAACCGCGAATGCTTAAGTAATTATATCCCAGTCCGCTTCCGCCTTCGGAATAAAAGGTAGTGGACGGTAATTCGGATAAGAGTTCCGGTACATCCTGAGTGGTATATTCAGCCCGGAGTCGTTGCCGATCGATATTGGAGAAAGTAACCGCAGAGAGCCTGGACCTGGCCCGGGTCGCCTCCACCGTGACCAATGGCCCGTCAATGGGGCGTTGACTCAAGCGAATGGTCAGGGTAGTATCCCGGTTCACTAATGTCAGGGGAATGCGTTGCTCATTGTAACCGATAAAGTTAATCACCAAAATATAACGGCCGTCGGGAATAGACGGTAAACGAAAATAACCGGAAGCATCACTTATTGTACCGAGCGTTGTGCCTAAAAGGTACACATTAGCTCCGGCCAGAGTTTCGCCATTAAGATGGGATTGTACCACTCCTTTTATAGCGGACTTTCCGTATAAATTGAACATAAAGGAGAGCAGGACGAACAGAGTCATGCCCATATAATTAAATTTATAACGCATAGTTGCCTCCGCAAAAGATAAAAAGGCGGATAATAGCAGGGAAGGATAAACTACAGAATAAAAAGCAGATAATTTTACAACAAGCAATCATCCGTTGTTTTCCTTCGCTGGTATTATCCAGATCAGGTTCAAAGGGTATGTTCTCAGTTCCGTAATTGGGAGCACCCCTAACAACGAGCCTAAATTAATATAAATCAGAGCTCAAATCAATCGTTCGATTTGGATTTTTTCTTATGGATAGTTTTTTTCACAGCCTGTAAATCATGAAGACGGGCTTCTATTTCTTCTTCCAGACCCGTAATTTGTTCTTTTAGTATTTCCGTATCCACGGGTTGCGTATTTTGCTTCTCTTCTTTCTCGGATAATTTCTCAATCGTTTTTTCGGTAAGATCAATCGTGTTCTGCAAATTTTTGATTTCATCGATCAATACGGTAAGAGTGTCGAGACTTTTCAGTCCATCGATATTATTTTCCAGCAGGAAAGGGTAAACCGTTTCACCCAGCAAGGTTAATTTTTTACGTTTTACAGTTCGAAGTTGGTGGATTTCGAGCTTTAAACGGGCACTCTGGCTGTATTCTCCGGCCATTTCTTTAAGAGATTGCGCATTTTGTCTGGCATTTTCTAAACTTTCCTGCAAAGTCTTCCGAATCTTATTAAGTAAATCGGACATGAGCTACTCCAAATTTAAGTAAAACTTTTAAGAGGCAGCTAAAATGGTAAAAAAATATAGAAAAATCAAATTTTACTGCTGAATATTTTAATGGAAAACAGATGATGTTTCATGGCGGTATGGCAATAACCGATAAAATTCAAATATTATGCATCGGCCTGAGGACAAAAACGGCAAAATAAGTTTCGTTTTGTTTGAATTTCACATTTTAATATATTGCATAAAAGGGTAAAGCCCAACGGAGAAATTAATGAGTTCCAAAAAAACAGTGTTAATCGTGGATGATGAAGAAGGAATCCTTTATTCGTTACAAAGAATTTTGGAGTTATCCGGAAATTACGAAATCATTACGGCTTTGAACGGTAAGGAAGCTTTAAAAAAAATAGATCGCCTGGTTCCGGACCTGATTGTATCCGACATTGCCATGCCCGAAATGGACGGGCTGGATTTATGTCGTAAAATCCGCACCAATGAACTGACCCGAAACGTACCCTTTATTTTCCTGACCGCCCGCAAAGAATTAATGGTCGACGGTCTGAAGGCCGGGGGGGATGATTTCATTAAGAAGCCCTTTACCTTCGATGAAGTGATTGCAAAAATAGAGGCAATTTTCCGCAGAGTTAAAAACACCAAAGAGCAGGCCAACCAGATTAAAGGAAATCTGGCTGAACAAAATGTGGATCGCTTGCTGAATATTTGCAGTAAAAGTACCATCAGCGGCAGTATCATTCTGCAAAAAAAGGCGCAAATCGGTGAAATCAAGCTGAATAAAGGAGAGATTGTCGGAGTCTCTCTGGCCGGTTTACCGGAAGATAAAGCCCTCGATACATTGCGTAACTGGCATCAGGGGATTTTTATCATTCGACCGGAAGGCATCCAATTGAAAGCCGATTTCATCCGTCAATATCAAAACGATGACGCCAGTATGCTGGCCGAACCGGTAGAGATTGCTCCGGATACCTGGTGGGTTGGCTATCGTCGTCCGAATAACAGTTTACAGCTTAACGTATACCTGCGGCGTTTCAGTAAGGATCGGAAGGTTATCCATCTGATCGTGGATCCGGGGTCCTCCGTTGATTTCCCCTTTGTTTCGAAAAAAATATCGAGAATTATCGGTAACATCAGCCGTGTTAATTTGTACAGTCTCAGCGAGGGAGACCCCGATGTGGCCATGAATGCCGTTTTTATTCGCAATGCCAACCCCAAAGCAATCTGCCTGACCAGTGAAGAGAACTGGCGTTTCATCGAGCATTATGAGATACCGCGGAAGAGTGTAAAGCTGGTCGATAAATTTAAAAAGGGGGTTACCCAGTTGACGACCGGACATCAAATTCAATTCATCCCGGTTCCGTTTTGTCATGGACGGGGGGCCTTTATGATTTATGATCCGGAAACACGGGTGTTATTTAGCGGTGATTTGTTCGGCGGTCTCACGGATGCAAAAAGGATTTATCAGCTCTATAGCGAAGAAGCGGATTGGGACGGTATACGGGCCTTTCACCAACTCTATATGCCGACCCGCACAGCCATTCAGCACGCGATTGAAAAAATCAGACAAATCGATCCTCCACCCATGATGATTGCTCCCCAGCATGGTACAATTCTCAGAGGAGAACTTATGGAACAATTTATGGATCGTCTCTTCCAGTTGGATGTGGGAGTTGATCTGTTTAGGAGCCGGGAACTGAAAGAACAGATTCAGCACTATCTCGATGCAGCAAACGAATTGATTGAAGAATCGACTTCTTATATTGCTCTGGATCGGATTACCGAAAAATTATTAGCCAGTACCTTTATTGCTTCGGCGGTGGCCATGAAGAACGGTAAAATAACGGAAATTTTCAGTCGTCCGGAAGATGTTTTTCAGCAAATCACCAATATTCTGCTTGACGGCGAGGACGATCAGGTGGTTAATCAGATTAAATCGTTTGCCCTGAAAATTTCCCGTTCGCACGGTTTTCCGGCACCGAATATGGACTGGGAATATGACCGGACGATCAGCACCACACCGCCGGATTTGTTTGAAGAATAATCCTGTATGTCAGAAACTGCCAACATCGCTTTGCTCACTTCCTGGCCCATGGATGTGCGAATCGGCTCGGGAATCGTACGCATGCTTCAGGGTTTCTGTGAGGGATTTAAACAGAACGGTGTTCACTGCCAAATCATTCACCCCCATTTCACCCCGGGGAATGAAGCCGATCTTCATTCATTGCGTTTGCAGTTTAATCTTTATCTGAGTCAAAGGGATTATTCAAAGTTTGATTTTATCATCGGTAGCGATTTCGACGGATTTTTGCTGCCGGACCGATGGCTGGATCGTTATTATGCTGTAAACGGCGGTTTGCTGGCCGATCTGCTCCAGTTTGAAAAAGGCCGGAATGCCGATTTGTTACGGGAACTGGCTGAGAAAGAAAAAAGGAATATACTGCGGGCCCAATTAGTTTTTGTACCTTCGCAATATTCTGCGCAAAAATTACAGCATCTGTACGGCATTTCACGGGAGAGGATTTGTGTGGTCCCTTTGGGTATTGATTTTGAATACTGGCAAAAACTGCTTCGGGCTGTACACCGAACAAACAAGGTACACACAAAGCGGATTTTATGCGTGGCACGTCATTATGTCCGTAAAGGGATTGATGATCTAATCCGGGCTGTACAGCAGCTGCACGACAGGTTGCCTTCCGTTCGGTTGGATCTGGTCGGCGATGGGCCGGAGCAGGAACGACTTAAAAGGTTGACTTACACCTTGCGCGCCGAATCTTATATTCATTTTGAGGGTGGTGTTAAAGATCAAAAAAAATTAGCCGCTTATTACCGCCATGCCGATGTATTCTGCCTGCCCAGTTATCATGAAACGTTTGGTTTGGTATTTTTAGAAGCCATGGCCGCCGCTTTGCCGGTGGTGAGTTATGCTTCCACTTCCATTCCGGAAGTGGTTACTCCGCAAACAGGTATGCTCTGTCCTGTAGGTGATTTATCCTGTCTGGTGAATTCTTTATTTGGACTGCTCATGGCAGAAAATAATTCGGTTCAAATGGGCCGACAAGGGCGGAAACGGGCACAGGAAATGAGTTGGCATAAAACGGCGAAGCATATTCTGAACGCTTTGTACACTAACGCAGCACCCGGAGCGAAAAGTTAACTTGCAGCGGTATCCCATCTCAAATAGAACTCTTACAAATTTTTAGCGTCCGTAAAATTGTCCTTCCCAAATTTAACTCTTCTGTCTGGAAATAATTATCTTGTTTAACGTGTTAGCTGAAATTAAATTATAAGTCATATATTTTAAGGGATAAAAATGGCGCAAAAGGTAACTATATCAAAAATATTTCGGTTTTCTGCCAGTCATCGCTATTGGCGAAAGGACTGGAGTACGGAAAAGAACGAGCAGGAGTTCGGCTTGTGCACCAGTCCCTATGGACACGGTCATAACTATGAATTGCATGTTACCGTCACCGGACCGGTGCATCCGTTAACCGGAATGATTATCAATTTGACGCAATTGAAACAGGTAGTGAACGAAATTATCCTGCAGTTTGATCATAAATTTTTAAATCTGGATACACCCTATTTTGAGGATAAAATTCCGACTACCGAAAATATTGCCCTGGTTCTGTTTGAACTGGTTGAGGACAAATTGGCTGCGTTTTCCGGATTGCGTTTAGAGCATATCCGTCTCTATGAACGGGATGATCTTTATGCCGATGTCCGGCGGGAAGGAAAGTGATGATACAGGTAAGCCTTAGCCGCATCTATTCTTTTAGCGCGGCTCACCGCCTATATGCTCCGGCTCTCTCCGAAGAAGAGAATCAGCGTCTTTACGGGAAATGCCATAATGCCTACGGTCATGGCCATGATTATTATTTGGAGGTAACGGTACGGGATAAACCCCATCCGCAGACCGGGATGATTCTTCCCCTCGGTCTATTGGACGCTTGGGTAAGCGATGTGTTAAAAAAACTCGATCATAAACATCTGAACAATGAGATTGATTATTTTAAGGAGCATCCTTCCACCGGTGAAGTTATTATTCAATTTTTGTGGGAAGAGCTGCAGCAGCGTATCCCCGATGGAAAATTGTCGTATTTAAAGCTTTGGGAAACTAAAAACAATTATTTTGAGTTGGGAAAGGAGAAGGATTAATGGAAAGTATGGAGGCAGCCGTTCGTATCCTTTTAAAAGAGATCGGAGAAGACCCGCAGCGTCAGGGTCTGCAAAAAACACCATTTAGAGTGGCTAAGATGTATCGGGAAGTAACGCAGGGGTATCGCAAAGATCCGCTCAAGCTGATTAACGGGGCCATTTACGATGTGGATTACGATGAAATGGTCGTGGTAGCCAATATCGAATATTACAGTTTGTGCGAACATCACTTATTGCCCTTCTACGGAGTGGCCCATGTCGGATACATTCCCAAAGGTAAAGTAGTCGGGCTAAGCAAAATTCCGCGTATTGTGGATATGTTTGCCAGACGATTACAAATTCAGGAAAATATGACCCTGCAAATTGCCCACTTGTTGTATGATACCCTGAAACCGGACGGGGTCGGTGTGGTTGTAGAAGGTCAGCATATGTGTATGATGATGCGTGGTGTGCAAAAAGATCAGGCCAAAATGATTACTTCGGCCATGCTCGGTTCCTTTAAGGATGATGAAAAAACCCGCAATGAATTTTTAAGTTTAATCAGGAGTCAACGTGTTGCAAACAATTTCTAAATTAGCGGTTGTCACAGGGGCCAGTAAGGGTATCGGTGCCTCGATTGCCAGGGAGCTATCCGAAGCGGGATACGGAGTTTTGCTATTAGCGCGTTCTGCAGAGGGCCTGGCTGATGTGGCCGGATATTTGCAGGCCGAAGGGGGAACGGTTTTTACGCTGGCTGTTGATCTTTCGGATAGCCGGGAGGCCGAAAAAATAAATCGTACCATAGATAAGATCGGCCTGCCGGTTTCTGTCCTGATACATAATGCCGGTATGGTCCGGTTGGGTACGGTTAGAAATTTATCCCTTGAGGACTGGCAGACCACGCTTCATCTGAATCTGACCGCGCCTTTCTGGTTAACCAAAACCATTTTGCCCTACATGATGGACGGCAGCCAAATTATTTTTATTAATTCCATAGGCGGGAAGCAGGCTTTTCCCGAATGGAGCGCTTATTGTGCTTCCAAATTCGGATTGCGGGCTCTGGCAGAATCCCTGCGTGCCGAATTGGAAAATGAAGGCATACGGGTGACCAGTATTTTCCCCGGTTCGGTAGATACGCCGTTACACGATGACCTTCCGCTGAATTGGCAGCGGGATAAAATGATCAAGGCAACGGATATCGGCCGGGCGGTTCTCTACATTCTCAAACAACCCGGCCGGGTTCGGATTAATGAACTCGAGCTGGAAAGCAGTTCGGGTCGTTTCTGATCTGCATCAGTTTCCATTTTTATTTACGAAAATCTCGAATTCAAAAAAAATTTGACCTGAAGCACACTTTTTTTTAAACTTAATCGTTACTATACATAGAAACATAAGGCTGGTCAATGTTCAAACGAAATATCGATCAAATTGCCCGGTTTTTGGCACAGACGGAGGAGCCGAAGCAAATTAAAAAATTTCTGGAAGAAATTCTGACTCCGGCCGAAATGCGGGATTTGGCTTCGCGCTGGGAAATTGTCCGTTTGCTGAAACAGGGTATGAGTCAAAGAAAGATTGCCAAAACCTTACATGTCAGTTTGTGTAAAATAACCCGTGGTTCCAAAGAATTAAAAAAAGCCCGTTCTCTGTTAAGGAAAGCGGTTTCTGAAAAGATTGACTGACGTTTATTTAAATCAAGGAGGTATGAATGTCCATTAAAGTTGTTCTCACCGAAGACGAAATTCCGCGGCAATGGTATAATCTGGCTGCCGATCTACCCTCGCCTATGCAGCCGCCTTTAGGGCCGGACGGAAACCCGGTTTCGCCGGATATGCTGGCTCCGGTTTTTCCCATGAACCTGATTGAGCAGGAAGTCAGTCAGGAGCGATGGATCGATATTCCCGAAGAAGTGCTGGAACTGCTTTACCGCTGGAGGCCTTCGCCGTTGCATCGGGCTTATGCCCTGGAAAAGGCTCTGGGCACGCCGGCAAAAATTTATTACAAAAACGAAAGTGTCTCGCCTGCCGGGAGTCATAAACCCAATACGGCCATTCCCCAGGCCTGGTATAATAAAGAATTTGGTATCGAACGCTTGACGACCGAAACCGGAGCCGGGCAGTGGGGTAGCGCCCTGGCCTTCGCGGGTGCACTGGTTGGTCTGGAAGTGAAAGTATATATGGTACGAATCAGTTTTGACCAGAAGCCGTTTCGTAAAGTGATGATGGAAACCTGGGGGGGGAAATGCGTTCCCAGCCCCAGTAACGAAACCCAGGCCGGACGCGATATCCTAGCCAAAATGCCGGATACACCGGGTAGTTTGGGAATTGCTATCAGTGAGGCGGTAGAAGCGGCAGTTACGGATCCAACAGGCAAAACGCGCTATGCCCTGGGTAGTGTGCTAAACCATGTTATGTTGCATCAAACCATTATCGGTCTGGAAACTAAAAAACAACTGGAAAAAATCGGCGAGAAAAAAGTGGACACGGTTATTGCCTGTGCCGGCGGCGGCAGTAATTTCGCAGGTCTGGCTTTTCCCTTTGTTCATGACAAAATTAATGGTGCGCAGATCGATATTATTCCCGTTGAACCGTCATCCTGTCCGACTATGACCAGAGCGCCTTTTGTCTATGATTTCGGTGATACGGCTCAAATGACGCCTCTTCTGCCCATGTACTCTTTAGGTCATAATTTTATTCCACCGCCCATTCACGCCGGAGGCTTACGTTACCATGGTATGGCTCCGTTGGTAAGTGCAGCCATCCGTGAAAATCTGATTACCCCGCGGGCTATTCATCAGCTGGAATGTTACCAGGCGGCCATCTTGTTTGCCCGCACCGAAGGGATTATTGTTGCCCCCGAGACCAGCCATGCTGTGGCCGGAGCCATTCAGGAGGCCAAAAAAGCCAAAGAAGAAGGAAAAGAGAAAGTAATCGTATTTGGCTTGAGTGGCCACGGTTTGATGGACCTTTTGGGATATGAAAAATACTTTGCCGGAGAATTGCACGATTATGCATTACCGGAAGAGGAATTGAAGAAATCATTAGACGATAGTCTGCAAGGTTTACCCAAGCCGGCCGGTGTTTAAAAAGACAATCTCTGCCCGTGGGGCTTTGCTCTGCGGGTGGATTGTTCTCATACAGAGGTAAAATAATGATCGAACAATTTGATGAAAAAGAAATATATTGTCGTAAACTGGGTCATCATTTAAAATTTGTCTACTGTCGAAGTGAACATGAAGGGTATCCCTGCCCCTTAATTTTTGATTGCTGGCATGAAAAATTGGATATCGGCGCTTATATGCGGGAAAATTTTAAACCGAGGGAGGTGGAATACCTGATAAAACCGGCACCGAATCGGATGGCTTCCTTACTGGATCTTATTCAACAAGCCAGGCAACGATCCGCGGAATAATTGTTTTATAACAGTTACCAGGGGAATCGATACAGGTATTCTCAAAATAAAAAAGGCCCGTCCGCTTTTTAGGGAAGGGCCTTCTGCGAATTAAAGGGAAGATTATTTTTTCGTCTGGAGTATTTTGTCGATTTCGTCCATGATATTTTTCATTTTTTTCATGGCCATTTGATAAGGAACTTCCGTGGTCATATCCACACCGATGCTTTTCAGAATGGGAATGGGATAATCCGAGTCGCCCGCGCTCAGAAAATTTTTAATATAGCGATCGCGCATGGTGGGGCCCTCTTTTAAAATTTTGGTGGAAACAGCCGTTGCCGCACAAAGCGATGTGGCATATTGAAATACATAGAAATTATAGTAAAAATGAGGGATGTAAGCCCATTCGATGGCATACAGATCTTCGATTTTAGTGATACCCTGGTCAGCGCCGTAATAATCTTTTAGAATATTGAGATAGACCCTGGATAGTTTTTCGCCGGTCAGCGCTTCACCCTTTTCGGCCATTTCATGGATTTTCAATTCGAATTCCGCAAATTGGGTTTGGCGGAACAGAGTGGTACGAAAAGTTTCCAACTGGTTACCGAGCAGAGAAAGTCGTTTTTGCGGATCCTTGGTGTGCTTCAGTACATAATCGATCAGCAAAGATTCATTGGTAATCGAGGCTACTTCCGCCAGAAAAATGGGATAATGCGAATTAACAAAGGGTTGATTCTTGTTGGAAAAATAGCTGTGCATGGTATGACCCAGTTCGTGGGCCATGGTGCTCACATCATCATATTTACCGTTAAAGTTAAGCAAGATATACGGATGCACGTCATACGCGCTGCCTGATGAATAGGCTCCGGAACGCTTCCCTGTAGTAGGATAAATATCTATCCAGCGATGCGTAAAAGCCTCGTTGATGACGCTTTCGTATTGAGGCCCCAATGGTGCCAGCGCTTTTTTAACGAGGGCCTCAGCCTCTTCCACCGTATAGGACATATCCACTTTTTTAACCAGAGAAGGATACATGTCATAATAGTGCAAATCCTTTAAACCGAGCATCTTTTTGCGCAAATTAAGATAACGATGCAAAAGCGGTAAATTTTTATGTATGGTTTCAATCAGATTATGGTAAACCGAAGTGGGTACGTTCGGGCCGTCCAGAGCACTCTCCAAACAGGAATTGTACTTGCGGGCATTTTTGTAGAAAAGGTCTTTACGAACTTCACCGTTCAGCTCGGTCCCGAAGGTGCGCTCGAATTTTTTGTAGGAGCCGAAGAATTGTTCGAACACTTCTTTACGGAGATTGCGGTCTTCACTGGCCCGGTACAACGTATAGGCGGCGTCATCTAAGCGCACTTTTTTACCTTTTTTCAGAGTGATTTCCGGTCGCGGCATATCGGCATTCTTAAAAATACCGTATACATCATAGGGAGTGTCGCTCATAATACCGGCATCGGCAATAATTTTTTCTTCCCTGGCAGAAAGAGTGTGGGCTTTCCGTCTTTGAATATCATCAATGTAGTGCGCATAAATTTTCAGTTTTGGCTCCTGGGCCATAAACTTTGTAATGGTCTGTTTATTCATGGCCAAAATCTCGGGATCAATAAAGGATGAAGCCGCGCTTAGCTTGGTCCCCAATTGTCCGATTTCCTGGGTCATGGCCAAAGGACCTGCTTCCCGCGTATCCTGATCGGAAAGTTTGCCGGCATAGGAAGATAAGCGCATATATTCTTTCCATACTTTGGATGAAAAATCCAGACACTTATAGAGCTGTTCGGCGGATTGATCCAGTGTGCCCTTAAAGGCTTTGAACTGACCGATCATACCCTCCACCTCAGTCTTCCCCGCTTTCCAGGCTTCGACATTGGGGTATAGATCCGTTAAATTCCATTTGTATTTATCCGGAATTTGCGAACGGGATTTACTGGCATCCCCGGCCTGAACGACAGATGAAAATAAAAGTAAAATCATAAATAAGACTCCGGTTAGTTGTTTCATATTCTCTCCTTCCTTAAAATAGCAGCGGTTTTGGAATACTCTTTCAAAAAATCTAAGATACGAAAATATCTTGACATTTTCGAGTGAAAAATTATTGGATTAACCAAATGTCCGGAAAAACAGCTCTCTAAGGAGAAGAATTCAACGTAACAAACTAAACTTTTTGAAAAGACAGAGGTAACTTTCCCATGCCCAATGCGGTCGGCGGCACAACAGGTCTGGATGCCCGGTCAAGCCGTGCATGACCATAGAAGAACATTCCGGCAAAGCTGTCTCCACTACACGACGTTATTGCTCGCAAAGCGGGGAGAGTACCTTAGACAGGGATTCAAAATACTTTTTTTAATAAATCCGTTAACAAAATTTAAAGGGTTTTATGGAGCGATCCGGATTAAGTGCATTGATTAAAGAAAAGGCACGAGCTATTGGTTTTGATAAAGTGGGCATTGCCGCCGCGCGTCCCTTACGGAATGCATCTTATTTACGGGAATGGCTGCAAGATGGATTTCAGGGAGAGATGCACTGGATGGAACGATATCTCGAGAAGCGTCTGGATGTTACCAAATTATATCCCTCTGCCAAATCGGTAGTAGTGGTTGCCCATAATTATTACACTCCGGTGGATCATTCCCGGGATACGGCAAAAGGTAAAATTAGCCGTTACGCCTGGGGCCATGATTATCATAAAATAATGAGAAAGAAGTTGAAACTTCTTCTAAGTGAACTGCGTCAGATCGAACCAACCCTTGAAGGTCGTTTATTTGTAGATAGCGCTCCTGTGCAGGAAAAGCTCTGGGCCCGGCAGGCCGGGATCGGTTGGCAGGGTAAGAATACCAATCTTCTCACCAGGGAAATGGGATCATGGATCTTTTTGGGAGAATTGATCGTAAATAAGGAACTTATTTGCGATGAACCGCTTACGGATTATTGCGGACGATGCACGGCATGCATTGATGCGTGCCCGACAGGGGCTTTGCAGCCCTATAAGCTGGACGCAAGGAAATGTATCTCTTATCTGACTATCGAGCATCGGGATAAACCGATTGCCGGAGAGTTGGCCGCTAAAATGGGAAACTGGATTTTCGGCTGCGATATCTGTCAGGAGGTCTGTCCCTGGAATTCATTTGCCAGAGAAACGAAAGAAACCGGATATTTCCCGGAGGCAGATAATATTGAACCGGAGTTAACCCGTTTAGTACAAATGAGTGATGAGCAGTTCAAAAAACGATTTAAAAAGACACCTGTTTTTAGAGCCGGTCCTAAGAATTTTTTACGTAATGTGCGTATCGCATTACAGAATCATTTTTCAAAGGAATGGGAATGAAAATAAAAATTAAAATGTTGAACTAAACAGCAGCACTTCAGGCGGGAAGAGAATATACGCTACGAATTAAAAATGGAAATATTTTCAGTATGAGAGATTTTTTCTTAAATTAAATTTACTATGTACAATTTATCTTTTGGAAAAGAAAAAATAACCCGGGTGGAGGCAGATGTTCTGTATTGTAAGGAAATGCTGCCTAAAGTTTCGAGGACTTTTGCTCCGACCATTCGACTCTTGCCCCAAATACTCGAAGTTCCGGTAACCGTTGCCTATCTCCTGTGTCGTATCGCCGATACGGTGGAAGACAGCCCGGACCTGAATTATGAGAAAAAGCGTCAACTACTTACCGGATATGCCCGCATCTTTACAGAGAACCGACCGCTGTCTCAGGAAGCGTTTATGAAGGGTGTAGCTGTTCTACCCCGTAAATCTGCAGATGATGAGTTGGTATACCATCTGCCCAGAGTTCTGAATGTATTCCGGTCTTTTTCTCTAACCGTTCAAAAACATATTTCCAGGTGGGTTGTGGAGATGTCCCTGGGGATGCAGAAATATGCCCAGGAAGCCAAAAGGCCCCGCTTTACCTTCCTTAAATCCATGAAAGAACTGGATGAATATACCTATTATGTGGCCGGTACGGTGGGCTATTTATTGACGGAATTATTCTCCTACTATTCGCATAAGATAACGCCTCCCCTAAAGAAAAAAATGGAAAATTTGGCCGGATCATTTGGTAAGGGACTGCAACTGGTGAATATCATTCGTGACATGACTACCGATTTGCGTCGCGGACAATCTTATATTCCCGATGAATTGTTGGAAAAGTACCGGTTAAGCCGGGATTCGATTTTTGATCGGGAGAATGCGGATAAAGCGGAAGAACTGTTCAACGAACTGATTCAAAATGCCGTGCATCATCTGGATAACGCGATGAATTATATTCTGCTTATACCAAAGGAAGAATCGCAGATTCGAATGTTTTGCATCCTACCCGTATTTTGGGCCATGCGCACTCTGGAGAAGATTCAGCAAAATACACTGGCCCTGCTCGGCTCGGAAAAAATTAAGATATCACGATCGATCATTCGTCGGGAATATTTTCTGGCTATGGTCGGCATCCGCTCCAACCGTCTGATGCGACGTCACTATCTGCGTATTCGTCAGGAATTCAATAACCTGGCTCTGGATACGGTTCGGATCTGATTCCGGGTCCGGGAAGCTTCTTAGTGCATTCTCATTGGGTCAGCCCCCCTTTTCTTCTACAGCGAAATAAGAAAAACGAATGGAAAATTGCGAATTAAGAGAATATCTCAAATCATTTTTAGGGCCTGATTTTCAAAGTTTCCTGCAGGCCGGACCGGAACCGCGTGCCATTCGGGTCAATACGTTGAAAATGGATGCGGATAAATTTCGTGTTCGATGGAAACAGCTCGGCCCCGCTTTAGATCGTATTTCTTTCAATCCGCACGGTTTTATTCTGAAAGAAGAGGAGGTCCGTTTAAGCCATTCGCTCGATTTTTTTCTGGGATATTTCCAATATCAGGGCCTCTCTTCTCAAATTCCACCGCTGGTACTGAATCCGCTTCCTGAAGACAAGGTTCTGGATATGGCGGCGGCCCCGGGTTCCAAGGCAACCCAGTTAGCGGCTCTGATGAAGAACCGGGGCTTCCTGTTGGTTAACGACCATTCCCGCAAACGACTTCAACCTTTGAATGCCAATCTGCAAAAAGCAGGAGCACTTAATCAGGTAATCACCCATTTGCCCGGAGAACAGATCGGGCGTCTGTGGCCGGAGTTTTTTGATAAAATTCTGTTGGACGCTCCTTGCACGGCAACAGGCACTCTGGCGGAAAATCCGGAAATCGAACACTGGTGGTCTCCTGCCAAATTAGAAAAGATGGTCCGCTTGCAGGAACAGTTGCTGATCTCAGCATACAAGGCACTGAAAATAGGCGGCCTGCTGGTCTACTCGACCTGTTCTATTTTGCCGGAGGAGAATGAATTGCTCGTCCAGCGTATAATCGATACCTATCCGCTGAAGATCGAAGAAATAACGGAAATCGATCCCACTTCTTTCGATCGGGGAATCACCTCCTTTCAGGGCCAGAAGCTCAGTGCAACCCTGAACCGGGCCGTTCGGGTTATGCCGCATAAGCAAAATATGGAAGGATTTTTTATTGTTAAACTCAGAAAAACAGGATCCCACAAATCATGGACTTTCAACCGGGATGCATGGCAGCCTACCCGATCATGGAACGACCCGGTTCTTGCAGATGATTTGAAACGGTTATCGGTTCAATATGGTATTCGTGAATCCTTTTGGACTGCTTTTAGATATATCCGTACCAGAAAACGTATTTGGATGATCAATCCGTCGATTATCCGGGTTCCGAAAGATGGTTTTGTGAGTAGCGGATTATTGCTGGCCGAAGATAAGATGCACGGCTGGAAGTTATTTAATCAAAGTGTTCAGGTCTTGGGAAATGAAATCACAAAGCGGAGATTCGAATTAACCGGCATACAAATGAAGAAGCTCTTTGCCGGTGGACGGATACCCTATCCTGATTCGGATGAGGGTTACTATGTTCTGCAATGGCAGGAAAAACCGATCGCTTCCGCCCATATCTCAGAGGGCGGCCTTTCCGTACGTCTTCCTCATCACTTCGATTTAATCCTGTTCTGATGTATCGTTTTAAACAACCGAAAAATAACATTTTCGAGAGCAGAAATTCAATTGCCTCGATGGATTAATAATCATCCTGCTCAGCCGGGTAGGATAAAAATTTGAATTTAGTAGGTCGAATTCAGCGTTACTCATAGCGCAGGGCATTGATGGGATTCATTTTGGCTGCCCTGGCCGCAGGGTAGAGCCCGGCACCCAATCCCACGATGGCGGTAACCACCAGAGAACTGACCACGACCCAAACCGGAATGACAAAAGGGATTTTCAGCAGCATGGCAACCAGTCCGGCCAAAGCAAAGCCGAGTAAGATACCGATAAGTCCGCCGATAACAGTTAAGACAATGGCTTCATTCAGAAATTGCATCATAATGGTTCCCTGCCGGGCGCCGATAGCCTTACGAATGCCGATTTCCCGCGTTCGCTCGGTAACGGTTACCAGCATAATATTCATGACACCGATGCTGCCTACCAGCAATGAAATCATACCCAATAAGATGGCAACCAATTTGACCTGATCGGCAATTTTATTAAAAGAATTTTCCAGAGTTTCGTTGGAAAAGATAGCAAAGTCATTATCGGCCCCGGGAGGAACTTTACGTTCCTTGCGTAAGACCCCGATCACCTGGCTTATGGCCTGATCGAAATCGGCTCCGGATTTGACCCGCACCGTTAATTTTACAGAGCGGTTTTTACCCCAGAGCTGTTCGAATGAGGTGATAGGGATAACCATCGTGTTATCCCGACTTTGGCCGAAGGTGCTATTGCCCATCTTTTCAAGTATCCCGATTACTCTGAATTTGACCCCTTTGATTTTGATAAACTTACCGAGGGGATCCTCAAATGGGAAAAGGACGTCGACCGCATCCATACCCAGGACTACGACGCGTCGGTGTAACAAGATGTCTTCGCCGGCCAGAATTCTTCCTTCGGAAGTAAAGTAACCGTTGTTAATAAAAAAGTCCGGTTCGCTTCCGGTTACATTCATATTGGGATTGGTATGTTTGTCTTTGTAAGAGAGAATTACACCGCTGCGGGAAACTTCTGCGGCTACGGCTTCCACCAGATTGCAATGAGTACGGATCGCATTGACCAGGTTCCTCTTTAAATTTTTCCGTTTTTTTTGTGTTCTGCGATGATCATTGCTTTTTAAAGGATCGTCCCGCTGGACCTGGAAGGTATTGGCACCTAAGATATTAAGCTCTTTTGATATGGATCGATTATATCCCTCTAAAATAGCAACAATGAAGATAACGGTTCCTATACCGATTGTAATCCCGAGGGCGGTTAAAAACGAGCGTAGCTTGCCGACCCTTATCTGTGAAATGGCAATCGATAAATTTTCTTCGAGCAACATCTTATTCGGTCCTATTCATAACGTAAAGAATCAATGGGATTTAAACCGGCCGCTTTACGAGCCGGATAAAAGCCGGCGATAATACCGACCAAAGACGAAAAACCGAAGCCGATCAGGATGGAAAGTAAGCTGACTCCCATACTCAAATCCATCTGAGCCAGAACCAGATTACCGGCGAAGAAGCCTAAGATAATTCCAAGCACTCCTCCCACCGAAGCAATAAGGATACTCTCGATCAGGAATTGGATGAGGATATGGGAACGTTTGGCTCCAATCGCTTTACGGATGCCGATCTCCCGTGTTCGTTCGGTAACGCTGACCAACATAATATTCATGATGCCTATCCCTCCTACCAGCAGCGAAATACCGCCGATTACGAAAACAATGGTAAACAGGGTTGCCGTTAGTTTATTGTAAAGATCGGTCAGCATATCCTGCTGATTGATGGAGAAATCATCGGCCTGATCAGGAGGCGTTTTCCGTACCCGACGCATAATGCCCCTTATTTCATCCTTCATATCTTCCATATCATCACTGTTATTGGTCATTAAAGCAACCCGCAAGCCGCGGTGTCCACCGTAAACACGGCGGAAAGTGCCGATGGGAACGACAATAAAGTTATCCATACTCTGGCCGAAGAAGTCGCCCTTTTTTTCAAGGATTCCGATGACGCGATACTTATCCGAACCAATCCGGATTTTTCGGCCGATGGGATTTTCTTTATGAAACAGATGATCGGCCACTTCATAGCCGATAACGCAAACATACTGCTTATGGCGCACATCGAGTTCCGTCAGGAAACGGCCGGTGGCAGGAAAAAGATTGGCCGTAAGAGAATATTGCTCATTGGTCCCGATAACAAAAATATTGTCCAGGCTTTCGTTTTTATAGAATACATTTTTAACGGAAAACACTTCCGGTGAAATATGGTCGGCCAGTGTACAGTATTTTTTAAGGGCCAGGTATTCTTTGTAAGTGATATTCTTACGATTGCGGTATTTCCAGAAATCGCCCTTAATTACCCAGGGATATTTTTGCACATATACGGTGGAGGCGCCGATGTTGGAAAGCTGACCGTATACATACTGGTTTAAACCCTGAATGGTGGTAAAGATGGTTATTATCGTCGTTACACCGATTAAAATACCCAGGGTGGTTAACAAGGACCGTAACTTATGGGTTTTCAGGGAGTCCCATGCCATTCTAAGGTATTCGTTGAAACGTGAAAAAGTATCATACATGGGATCAGGACCGAATTAAATCATCTGAAACGATTTCACCATCCAATAAACGGATGATACGATTACTGTGCAGGGCAATGTCTTCCTCATGGGTCACCAGAATGATTGTATTGCCCGCGTCATTCAATTGATCGAATATTTTCATGATGTCTTCACCCGATTTGGAATCCAGATTACCGGTCGGTTCATCGGCCAGAATAATGGAGGGGTGATTGATGAGAGCCCGGGCAATGGCTACCCGTTGGCGTTGACCGCCGGATAGCTCACTGGGTTTATGATGAATTCGATCTCCGAGGCCGACCTCTTCCAACGTTTGGCGCGCCAGTTCCTGACGCTTAGCTCGTGGAGTACCATTATAAATTAAGGGTAATTCCACATTGTGCAGCGCACTTGCTCTGGGTAAAAGATTGAAGGTCTGGAAGACGAAGCCGATCTCTTTGTTACGGATTTCGGCCAGCCGGTCGTCATCCATATTACTCACATCCTGATCGTTCAGGATATAGTGTCCTTTTGTTAAGACATCGAGGCAGCCGATAATATTCATTAAAGTAGATTTGCCTGAACCGCTGGGGCCCATAATGGCCACATATTCATTTTTTTTAATGGCCAGCTCTACATTTTTGAGGGCTTCGACCTGAATTTCACCAAGCTGGTATACTTTATACAGGTTCTTTATTTGGATTAACATGTTATCTTTTTTTCTTGGATTTTTTTATGGTTACCAAAGCATCATTTTTCAGCGTTTTATTTAAAATTTTAAAGGGACCGGTAATAACCATATCCCCCTCATTTAAACCATTTAATACGGCGTAGTGGGTATCATCGCTAATTCCCAGCTTAACAGGTTTGGCAATCGCATGGCGGTCTTCAATTACAAAAACAACTTCCTGCATTTTCTTTGATTCATCCGTTTCGGCAACCGCCTCCTCATGTTCCTCCACACCCTTTTTGCGCTTTAGTTTTTGCTTTTCACGAACCGTAACCGCCTGAATGGGAACCTTAATGACATCTTTCATCTTACGGGTTAAGATATCTACCGTGGTACTCATTCCGGGCCGGAAACGACTATCCTGATCGATCAGAGTCACGGTCACTTCGAAGTTGGTTACCTGCTCCTGGGTTCCCAATCCCTTTGTGATTGCCGAATTGGCAATCTCGGTCACCGTACCCCAAAAACTGGTATCCGGGAAGGCGTCTATTTCCACCTGAGCGGAATCTCCCAGATGGATGGAAACCACATCGCTTTCATCCACCTCAATCACCGCTTCCATCTTAGACAGATCGGAAACAATCATAATAACATCTTCCTGAAACTGGGCCCCGATAGCCATTTCACCGACTTCTTTATTTACGCGAGTGACGATTCCGTCCATGGTGGCATAAAGCTGGGTTTTTCGCAGTGCATCCTCTGCTTCTTTTAAGGCGGCTTCGGCCTGCATGCGGGAACCCACGGCCGCCTGATAATTCGCTTCAGTCGTCTCATAATCGGCTTCGGAAATAAGCTTCTTGGCATAGAGTTCTTTGGAACGGACCAGATCACTCTTGGCTTTTTTCTCGTTGGCTACCGCAGCCAATAAGGATGATTTGGATCGATCCCGAGAGGCCTGATATTGGCGCGGGTCCAAAGCTACTAAAAGCTGTCCCTTTTTTACATGGTCCCCTTCTTTGGCATTGATACGAATAATTTTACCGGCAACCTGCGCACTGACTTTCACCTCAACCGCGGGTTTGATCTGTCCCGAACCGGTTACTTTCTCCTGAACCGTGCCCCGCTTAACTTTTTCGGCAAGGACTTCAATCCCTTTCTCTCTTTTAGCCAGATTCACGATAATGAAGGCGGCGATAACTACAACCAGGGCAACAACAATCCAAATTTTTTTCATAATAAACTCCTGTACCACAAATTACAGAGTAGACTATTTCTCATGGTTCTTTAATTTAGAAAATGAAAGGCCAAGTTGATTGTCCAGCTCGGCCAACATTAAACGGGCGTTAAAGCGGGCGGCGATTAATGTCTCTTCCGCCCGGGTTAAATTCACCTGGGATTCTCTTACCTCCAAAGACGTCCCGGAGCCAACCTGATATCGTCCTTCGGCCAGACGCAGCTCTTCTTTAGCCGCCTCCAGATTCTGGCGATTAATTTCTATAATATCCAAATAAGATTGGTAATTAGCAAAATATTGTTGTATAGCGGATTTTAAATTACGTTTATAGTTCTCGAGTTGCTCCTTGGCAATTCGATAACTAAGCTGGGCTTTTTGAATATTGGCGTAGTCGGAAAATCCGTTAAAGAGATTAAAAGAGAGACGAATACCATATTGGGTCTGGTAATTCTGGCCAAAATCGGAAAACACTTTGGCAAGATTTTCATGAAATCTGTTGTAGTTTACATAAGCGGACAGGCGTGGAAAATTCAATCCTTTGGCCATGGAAAGAGAAAGCCGCTTGGACTTAATATCAAGTTCATTTTTATGGATGAGAGGCTGATTCTTTAAAGCAGTTTCAATCAATTCATCCATACCGGGCAGCGTCGTGGGCAACTCCAGTTTTACCTCCACCTCCAGGGGCAGAAAGGGATCACGACCCATCACCAGGTTGAGCTTTTTACGGCTTTGAGCAACTATGTTTTTTTGATTGATATAGTTGATGCTATCATTCCCCACATTCACTTTGGCACGAAAGACATCGACCCGTGCCGTGGCACCTAATTGAAACATTTTTTGGGCCCGGTCATATTGAGCTTCACTACGCTGGACGGCTAATTTATAGACCTGAAGCAGTTTGATCTGTTTGAGCAGGTCGAAATAGGCCTGCTGAACCTGTAAAATAACATTATCCCGCTCACTGGCCAGATTATATTCCGAAGCTTTCTTATCCGTATGGCTTTTTCGGATTTGGTTCCACCAGATTCCGCCGTCAAACAGAGTTTGATCGATGGTCACACTGGCTGATGAAGATTTCCGGTTGGATTTGGCAATTTTACGGGTACGTTGTTCATAAATTACATTACCCGTCTCCGGATCGATACCAACGGGTTCATTGCTCAGATATTCCGAAGGACCGGTTTCCACTTCGCCCCGCCCGGCAGAAGTGGATATACTGGGCAAAATACCGGAATAACTGCTAAGCACATCGTAACGAGCCACATCATCCGCATAGCGCGTGGTTTTTAAAGTGCTGTTGTTTTTAAGAGCAATATTGATGCAATCATCCAGGCTTAGCAGGGGACCGTTCGGCTCCTGGGCAAATCCGGTTTGCAGACCCGTACTGATCAAAATGATCCATACGGCACGAATCCATTGTTTGCTAATCCCTGTCATTTATAGACTCCTTGTAAATGGTTTGTTAAAAAATAGTTGCTAAAGCGATGGACCCTGCGAGATAAAGGGCATAGAGTACCAAAACTCCGCTTAAGGCTTTGCCCCGGCTAAAATTATAAATCATACCGAATCCGATCGTCCACAGCGCAATCCGCCATATAGTGAAAATATCCACGGCGTTTAATAACATAAACAGGGGGGTTCTATATTTAGACGGATCCATAAAGACGGCCAGACTGGTGTAAACATGAATGGAATTTTTGGCCAGCACCAACGGCAACTTTATTAACGATTCCAAAAGGCCAATCATTCCGACCCAACTATACATGCTTACCATTTGTTTATAGCTGGCTTCCCCGCCTAATACGAAATTCCCCATAATCCAGAAGGCTCCGGCTGCTACCAACAATATAACGGTAAGGCTGACCGTGGTTCCGCCGATTGTTTCGATATAACGGCGGGTATCGCTCTTATTCTCCATACGTTCAATAGCCTTATCCTTGAATTCTTCGGGAATACGTTTGCTGTTGTATATGGCCTCTTTCTGGAAATCGAGCATGATATCTTTGGTGGACAGGGAAAACAGAATAGCGACCAGAATAGTTAAAATATAAGGAACAAGCCAGGTGGGGTGATCCTTTAAATTCTTAAAAAATTCAACAGGGCTCAGGTAAATGTTGATGATTCGTTTTCCGATACTCATTTTTTCACCGGTTACGGTTACTTTCTGCACATCTTCAGTCATGATTATTCCCTCACAATTAATAATACCCGTTTATAGACGTTAGGTTACGAGAAAAGTTGCTTATAATACAAGAGAAAGATAAAATTATTCAAAGCTCCTAAAATTCTTTATAAACCCTGGCCAGAGATTTTCCCGGTGCCACCATTTTAATATCCAGAAAATGACCGTAGGGGGTTTGCTGAACCGCGTAGCCTACGCTTTTTAAACGTTCCTCGGTTCTGTCAAAAAGTGCTTTAAGAAATTGCGGATCACACTTGGAAGTTCCCAAATGAGCAAATGAATGAAGCACAATATTTTTACATGCGAGTTTACCGGATAGCCATTTGATGTTTTTGACCAATTTGGTCTCTACCTTCGAACTCGCTTCTTCATCTTTTTCCTCACCGTGAATAAAGGCGACGATCGCTTTTGTAATATGGCCGTCTCTACCTTCATCCGCAGATTCCAAATTTTTTATAGCCGGATGAAAATCGAATTCATCCATGTACCAAAGTAAAATTCTCATTCCTTCAATAGCTCCTCTTTGTGGTCTAAAACCAGTTGCAGGCAGGCGTCATGCTCATTGGCAACCTGTCCGTTTAAGATGGCTTCTTCGATATATCTCTTTATTTTACCCACCACCGGGCCCGGTTTAAGATGAAAAAGCTGCATAATTTCATTACCATTGACCGGAGGTTGAAAATTGCGTAGTCGATCCCGTTCTTCAACCTGGGCGATTTTATCAACGACCCGGTCATAGTTGCCGAGGTATTTTTTTACTTTCCTGGAATCTTTCGAAGTGATATCGGCCCGACACAGACTCATCAGATCATCGATCTCATCACCGGCTGAAAAAATCAGACGACGGATTGCCGAATCGGTTACTTGTTCATTCACCAAAGCCATCGGTCGCAGATGCAGGTTAACCAGTTTTTGTACGTAATGGATGGTTTCTGCCGGATATTTCATACGATGAAGAATTTTACCCGTCATACGCTCACCGACTACTTCATGCCCATGAAAAGTCCATCCTGCTTTTTCATCAAAACGCTTGGTACGCGGTTTACCGATATCATGGAATAAAGCCGCCAGACGCAAATTCAATCCGGCACCCCGTTCGGCAACATTGTCAATGACTTCCAGGGTATGATAAAATACATCTTTATGATGATATTTTTTACGTTGTTCCACTCCCTTCATAACATTCATTTCGGGTAGAAATATATTTAATAACCCGGTTTCATCCAGCATACGCAGACCGAGGGAGGGACGATCGGCCATCAGAATTTTATTAAATTCATCGCTGATGCGTTCCTGTGAGATTATCTTCAACCGCTCGTGGTTTTCGCCGATGGCCCGAAATGTTTCCGGATCGATTTTAAATTGTAGGGTAGCGGCAAATCGAATGGCCCGCATCATTCGTAGCGGATCATCGGAAAAAGTTCGGCTCGGTTCCAAAGGAGTCCGGATAATTTTATGTTTCAGATCCTCCTGTCCGTGATAGCGATCGATTATTTTCCCGAAATTTTGCGGGGAAATATCCATAGCCAGGGTGTTAATCGTAAAATCCCTGCGGCTTAAATCGGAATAGAGATCCGCTTGTTCGGTGACCGGTTTACGGGAATCCCTCTGATAAGATTCCCTACGGGCGTGTACGAATTCCAGCGTGTATCCATAATAGTGCGTCATAAAAGTGCCGAATCGGGGGTAGCGCACCAGAGAACGCAAATGCAGATCCTTTTTTAACCGATCGGCGAACTCCATGGCGTCGCCGACTACTACAAAATCGATGTCTTTCCCCGTTTTATGAAGTAATAAATCCCGTACATAGCCACCAACCACATAAACCAAATATCCGCAATGTTGCGCTGTTTGAAATATTTTATTAAAAATTGCTTCTATTTTCATGGATTCAATATTTTTTGATATTGATCGCTATTTTGCAGGATTTCCAGAGCCTTCTTCAATTGTTTGTCTGTTTGCAAAGCGATGCGTTCCCGTTCGCTCTTGCTGACATATTTGGAAACCAGCTCAAGTCGTAAATATTTTCGGATCGAGGGTTTGCTTTTTTCAATTTCTTTTGCCTGCTCCGCGCGGAATGTTTCTTTTAGTCGATCTATGAGGGGGGCGATTTGATCGGCATAGCCCCTTTCACTGGCCAGACTTTTAATTTTATCCAGTTCTCTGCCGGCTTCTAACTTATAGACGAAGTGTCGTTTATTAATGAAATCGTTAAAGCTGTTGAAAATAGAATCGGTCACAACAAGGGGTTGCGCCCATTTGGGATGTTCGCGATGGAATTGTACGGCAAAATCGAAGAACATACTTTTTCGGATCAGTTGCATCAAAACATAACCGACCGAATCTCCTGTAACGGTTACATCCGGGTAGATTCCGCCCCGGTCTTTGACGGGTCTTTTATGCAGAGTAGTGTAAAAGATATGAGCCGAATCCGGGTGCATGGTGAGCGAATCATGAATAAGAACCTTATTATTCAGCCCGTAGTCCCGTTTTTGAATGCATCGACCGCTGGGTATATAGTATTTGGCAGTCGTAATTTTTAATTTAACATCGCGATGTTTATCGATTGTGTACACTTTCTGTACCAGCCCTTTTCCGAAAGTAGGTTGTCCGATAATCACAGCCCGATCCATATCCTGCAGAGAACCGGCTACAATTTCCGAGGCACTGGCGCTTCCGCCGTTAACCAGTATGGCCAGGGGGACCTTGGGAAGGATGGGATCGTTACTGGTTTTGAATACAAATTCCTTTTCCCTGTAGCCCCGGGTGGAAACGACCACTTTCCCCCTGGGAACAAAAAAATTAACGATTTGGACAGCCGATTCAAGTAAACCGCCCGGATTTCCGCGCAGATCCAGTACAAAAGCCCGGATGGTCTGTTCCTGTTGCATTTTTTCAATAGCTTCTTTTACTTCCCTGGGTGCTTTATCGGTAAAGCCGTCCAGACTAACATACGCAATACCCGGAGACACAAATCCGGCAAAGCTCACATCTTTTAAAATAATTTCAGCCCGGGTCAGGGTCAATTCGAAGGGAGTACTTAATCCCGGGCGCTGAATGAGCAGGGTTACTTTGGTTCCGATTTTACCGCGCAGGGTCCGTGACACTTTATCAATGCTCCAGCCCTTTACGCTTTTGTCATCTATTTTTTTTATGATATCTCCGGCCTGGATACCCATCCGGCTGGCAGGCGAATCATCGATAGGTGCAATGACCGTGATTTGCTGGTTTCGTAAACCGATTTCCATGCCCAACCCACCGTACTTACCGGTAGTGATCATATTCAGGCGACGCTCTCCGTCCTCTTCCAGGAAAACAGTATAGGGGTCCAACTGATCCAGCATACCTTCAATTCCTGCTTTCATTAAAGGATAAGGATTGATCTCTTCTACATAATGCTGGTTAAGTTGCTGGTAAACCTGTTGCATATACTGCCAACCGCGTTTAAGGCTGGCGTAATAATCTTCGTCCCCGGTTTTTTGGGCCGTAACGGATGAAAAGAGAGAAAAATAGAAAATGAAAAAGATGGATATATAAATACGTTTCATGGGTTATACCTGTAATTTTTGGTGAAAGGATTGAACAATCTGAATGTGAATTTTTTCAATAGGTTGATTGGCGTCTATGATGACAAACCTCTTTTGTTCGTTTCGGGCCATTTCATGATATGCGGTGTAAATGCGAGTAAAAAAATCGAGTCCGCCTTCCTCCATGCGATCGGTTGCCAGGCCGTTCTTTTTACGTCGTAAAAAAGCCAGCTGCGGTTCGATATCCAGTAAAAAGGTAATCGAAGGCATCAATCCGTAAGTGGCAGCCCGATTAATGGCTTTCACGATTGTAAGGTCGACTCCACGGCCATAGCCCTGATAAGCGGTTGTGGAATCCACATAGCGATCTGCGATAACGAAGACACCCTGCTCAAGCAAAGGACGTATTTTTTCCTCAACCAACTGAGCCCGGGCTGCGCTGTAAAGGAAGATCTCCGCGTGATGACACATGTTTTTATTATTCTTATCTAACAGGATAGATCTGATTTGCTCGGAAATAGGGGTACCTCCCGGTTCTCTTAATACATACACCTCTTCTCCCCGTTCTTCGAGATATTGTTTAAGCAAAGTAATTTGCGTTGATTTCCCTGAAAAATCAATTCCTTCAAAAGAAATAAAACGCCTGGCTAAAAACGAATGGTGTGTCATTTGATTTCTTTCCAACGTCCTCGGTTAAAACGAAATACATTTAAAATCAAGCGGCCGCTTTCATCGAATATCTGAATAATCCACAAGCCTAACAAGCCCAGGCCGAAAGCAAAGCCTAATAAATAGGCACCTAAAAACTCATCCAGAACCACCGAACCCATAGCCAGCCACATCAACCAGTTCAGATCCGCTGCGCCGCGCAACCCTCCGGAATAGGCCGTATTTGCCGCTTTGGGAAATTGCAAAATAATAAAAACCAATAAAATGGCCTGGGCGGTGCGAATCAAATCCCGGTCAGTCGTAAAAACAGAAAAAATATGATTCGAGAAAAGGTAAAGAACCGCCATTAAAATCATACTACTTACTAAGGAAACCAGAGCTACCGTCTGACCGCTCTTCCGGGCTTCCTTCAAATCGTGGGCGCCGATATTTTTACCTACCAAAGTCATGGCCGCAACGGCATATCCCCAGTTAATCATAGACAGAACAGATTGAATACGTACCAGCACCTGATGAGCCGCCAGGATTACCACTCCCATACGCGCTGCAAAAAAGCTCAATATAATTTGACCAATGGACCAGACAAATTGTTCCACAGTGGTCGGAACACCCATTTTAAACAATTGCTTAACGGTGGCCAATTTGGGTCGGGTTATTTCCATCACGGCCAGGAACAAACTGGATTTATGATTACGCAGAAAAATTAAGGTGATAATGAACCCCACGCTGTGCGCCAGGCCCACTCCCAGGGCGGCCCCAAAGGTTTCCAGGCGGGGAAATCCGAGAAAGCCGAAGATCAGTACGGAATCCAGGGCAATATTCAATCCGTTTATGATCAAACTGATGGTCATGGTTAAAAGAGTATCTCCCACGCCGCGTAAAATTCCCAGTGCAATAAAGTTGGTAATAATCAACGGTGAGAAATAGGCGATGGTTTTAATATAAACCACACCATATTCTCTGGCAAATGAGCCGTTTTCTTTAATAAGATAAAAAAGGGGCGGTACGGCGAAATACCAGAACAGGCCAATAAGAATAGAGAGGATAATACCGATAAACAGGGCCTGACCCAATACATGATTGGCGTTCCATTGATCTCCTGCGCCCAGATAGCGTACGATAATAATTGAGCTACCCACTACAAAGGTCAGTAAAACGCTGAAGGTGAGGACCACAAATTGCTGAGCAATGCCTACTCCTGCCAGGGCATAAGCCGAAAGTTGTCCGATGAAGATCGCTTCCACCAGCCAGGTAATGGTCTGAGAAGACAGGTCGATCACTGCCGGTAAGGAAGTTTTTATGACCTGTTTCAGCGTGCCTTCTGTGTTTTGTTGTTTTGTAAACATTTTGCCGTAATCGCTGATTACCCTTGTTGTAACCCCTTTTAAACGGTTTATTTGGATGAATTCGGCACTTCTTTTAAAATAATCGTTGTCTTTCCGCCCAGAGTAAATACGATACGGGCAATATCTTTTTTAGCGATGCTTATTTGGTCCTCGCCAATCCAAAACTCTTCCACCGGCCTTTTGGAAGACCTGTACAGGCCGAAGGATTCCCAAAATTTATTGGGGATGTTGAGCACGTAATTTTTCGTTTCCCCGGGTTTGATAGTTCCGGCTTCGCTATAGGCATCCCGATCAAGATTTTTAAGTACGAACTGTTTGCCGTTTTTAAGAACGATATAACTGCGGTCTTTAATCCAGCTGGTCCGTATGGGTTTATCCGACTGGTTAACAACCTTAAACTGGATCGTTTTACCTTGTATCTCGGCCCAGCAATAGACGGCCGGATTCATATCGGGGCTGCTTGTATAGCCGACCCCGTTTTTAACGGAATATTTTTTAATTTCAAAAAAGGATTGATCTTTGGGATTCATTTCAATACCGAAGAAATCATTAATTAGGATGGTATGAGCACAAAATGTGAACAACTGAGAAAAAAGCAAGCTTAAAAGTATCATCCCCGACACGCGCCGAAAAAAACGTTTCATAAAAGGCCTCCTTATCCCTAATAAAAATAACAGAATATTTGTCAGGTTACAGTCCGTAATCGATCCCAAAGAAAAGAAAAGGCGCACAATACGCCTTCCCTGTCACCGACAATCTCTACATATATTCGACTATATATAGTAGTCGAGTCCCAGATGGGTAATTTCCTTTTCACCTCCGAGGACCCGGAGCGTGTTTTTTAATTTCATCAACTGGATAAATAGATCGTGTTCAGGATAAAGTTCAGCAGCATGAATAGGACTCTTGAAATAGAAAGAGAGCCATTCCTGGATACCTTTGAAACCGGAGCGTTTAGCCAGGTCCATGAAAAGGACCAGGTCCAGAATAATCGGTGCTGCCAGAATACTATCACGGCACAGGAAATCAATCTTAATTTGCATGGGATAGCCCAGCCAGCCGAAAATATCGATGTTGTCCCAGCCTTCCTTATTATCACGGCGGGGCGGATAGTAATTAATACGGACTTTATGGTATAAGTCTTTATACAGATCGGGGTATAGATCGGGTTGTAAAATATGTTCCAGAACGGAAAGTTTACTTTCTTCCTTGGTCTTAAAAGATTCCGGATCATCCAAAACTTCACCGTCCCGGTTGCCAAGGATATTGGTGGAGAACCAGCCTTCTACGCCTAACATACGGGCTTTGAGTCCGGGAGCGATGATTGTTTTCATCAGGGTCTGGCCCGTTTTAAAATCTTTTCCTGCCAGGGGAACGCCGTTTTTTTCCGCCAACTGGTACATGGCCGGGATATCGGCCGTTAAATTGGGAGCCCCGTTGGCATAAGGGATGCCTTCCGAAATGGCGGCCCAGGCATAAATCATACTCGGAGCGATTTGGGGGTGATTCTCTTTTAAAGCTTTTTCGAAAGAGGTAATATCCTTATGAATATCACCGGGTTTCATGAAAATTTCCGTACTTCCGGTCCAAACCATAACCAGCCGGTCCAGATTATTCTTTTTCTTGAAATTACGGATATCCTCGCGAATCAATTCGACATACTCATACCAGTTGGCTGCTTTTTTAACATGAGGACCGTCCAGTTTCTTGACATATTTCCGGTCAAAGACAGCTTTCATCGGTTTGATGGCGGAAAGTTCGTCTTTTACCTGGTCAAGTAAAGCTTTATCCAATACACCGGCATTGAGAGCGGATTCATAGGCGTTGTCTTCAAAAATATCCCAGGCAGCAAAATAGATATTATCCAAATCAACCAAAGGGACAAAATCCTTAATCATGGGATTTCTGTTTTCATCGCGGCGACCCAGTCGGATATGATTCATTTGCGTTAAAGAACCGAAGGGCTCGGCTAAACCTTTTCGTATAGCCAGGATTCCAGCAATAAAGGTAGTGGAAACTGCACCCAGGCCGGGTAGCAGAATGCCCAGTTTGCCGTCGGCTTTTTCAATTTTAAGATCATTATATTTTTTATTATTCATCGTTTCCTCCTAAAACCGTTTTTGATTTATCTTGATTGTATACATATCGAATTCGTTGTATAGCCGTATAATTGGCAAAAATAGCCACAACCCAGATGGCGATATCCAAGAGAGTGACCGGAAAATCGACTACATGGAAGAGGGATATTCTGAAGAGCGGAAAATAAAAAAGTGCGCCTCCGCCGATAAACACAATACGCTCCGGACGCTGCATGTAACCGATCTTACCGTCGAATCCCAAACCCTCGGCCCGAGCCCGAACATAACTGACCATAGTCGAGCCTCCCAGGGCGGCGAAGGTCATGACGGACAACAAATAATCTCCGGCCTGTACATAAAAAGAAGCGATACCGAAAAACATGATCACTTCCGAATAACGATCTACCGAGGAATCGAATAGGGCGCCGAATTTCGTGGTACGATTGGAATATCGGGCTACCTTACCGTCTAAAATATCACAGATACCGCCGATTAAAATCAAAGCCCCGGATAGATTGACCAGGGAGCGGTCGATAAAGAGCAGCGCGGCGGCAACCGTGGTGATAATGAGGCCCCAAATCGTAAAGGTGTTGGGATTGAGCTTCCATTTTATGAAAAGTTTTATGAAAGGGTTCAATAGACTAAGGAATCCGTTTTGAAGCCATGCCGGTAAAAGTCCCTTGCTGCTGTCAACTTCTGTCATAATTTTTCCCCGAATTTCCTTCGATTACAAGTACCATTTCACCTCTAATCTTAGTGAGAGTCAGATGTTCTTTTAATTCCGTGAGATTCCCTCTGAAGAATTCTTCAAATTTTTTTGTAATTTCCCTGGCCAGAACACACTTTCGGTCTCCCCAGTAAGCGATTAATTCATCAACCGTTTTCCGGATACGATGCGGCGATTCATAAAGAATAATCGTGCGTTGTTCTTTGGCCAGTTGTTCCAGCCTGGTTTTGCGTCCTTTTTTGACCGGTAAAAAGCCTTCGTACACAAAACGATGGCTGGACAAACCCGATACGGCAATCGCAGCCAGGAAAGCGGAAGGGCCGGGAATGGGTATGACCCGAATCTGCTCCTTAATACAGGCCTGTACTAACTGGTAACCCGGGTCCGATATACCCGGCGTACCGGCGTCGGTAACCAAGGCAACGGCCGAACCGTCCAGCAACAGTTGAACCAGCCGCGGTGTTTCCCGCTTCAGGTTGTAACTATGGTAACTGCTTAACTTATTGCTAATTTCGTATTGCTGCAATAAGATTCGTGTTTTTCTTGTGTCCTCGGCCGCGATCAGATCAACATTTTTTAAAATGTGAATTGCCCGGTAAGTGATGTCTCCCAGATTGCCAATGGGAGTAGACACGAGGTAAAGAGCTCCTTTTTCAATTTCTTCCAATTAAACACCCCAATCGCGGCAATACCTGAAATCCTGATTTATGGTGCGGTTGGTCAGTTTGGCAATAACCGGCGGCCGTCGTTTAAACTGATTTTTCTGGATCCGGTCTTTTATATCCCGAATAGTCTGTAACTTATAACCCAGCTCCTGTAAAATTTCATCCGGGTAACGCAGGTCGACCAGATAATATAATAACTGATCGATTTCCTGATAGGTATAACCCAGTTCTTCTTCATCGGTTTGTCCGACCCATAAATCCGCGGAAGGGGCTTTTTTTACGATCTCTTCGGGAATGTTCAGGTATTCGGCCAGTTGCCAGATATGTGTTTTGTATAAATCTCCTATGGGATTGATGGCACTGGCCATATCGCCAAACACCGTGCCGTAACCAAGCAATAATTCGGTTTTATTGCTGGTACCGATGACCAGTGCCGAAAACCGGGCGGAATAATCATACAATACGCACATACGTTCCCGGGCCATTTTATTGCCTTTACGCACCACATCGGCATTCGGATCATCCTTGAAAAAGGCGTCGACCATGGGTGAAATATCCCGCATATGCCGATGGATGGAAAGCTGTCCGGCTACCAACTCGGCATGAAGCTGACTATCCGGATTGCTTTCCCGAAAAGGCATAAGGATGGCATGAACGTTTTCAGGGCCGATAGCCCGGCTGAGCAAGGCGGCGACCACGGCAGAGTCCACTCCACCGGAAAGACCCAGGACGGCACTGTTTATACCGATCTTGGCCATTTCCTGTTTCAAAAAGCGTTCCAGGATTTTACTAACGCTTTCAGGATTTATTTTTAGCATTCTTTTTCCTGTTTATTACACGACTTCCAAAATATACGCAGACTGTAGAAAAATTTAAAATATTTTTTGATATATTCTTTAAAAATAGCAAGATAAATCTCTTTATCAGATAAAATAAAGAAGGTTCTATGTCGATCTGCATGGGTTATCCATTTTTAATGGCGAAAAAGCGGGATTTACATATCTACCTAAAAAAGAATCGGGAACGGTAACAGATATTCTTTTCATTTAAGTCTATGCGAATGAAAAATATGCGGAAATCATAGACTGTAAATAAATCCTTACCTGGCTCTATCGGGTTTCTTGTGAAGCCGTATATTAACTGAATACTGGTAAAAGGAATGAAACAATTTTTTATGGTTTCGTTCATCTTGTATTTAAAGACAATAGTATCCGAAGGATACGAATATGAGTAGCCACAGGCTTGGCCTGTGGTAAAGCGGTAAAAGCGGGCGTGACGCTGAAGGCGTCGAATGTGGAACACAGAGCATTCTAACGAAATAGGAGACCCTATACATTGAAAGGTCTGGTTTATTTTACCGCTTTGCGGTTGCATCTTGCCCGCAGGTTTCGCTCCTGCCCGGCGGTTGACGGGTGTGGCTACTCATATTGCATCACTTCGTGATGATTTAAGGATGCGGCGTTTATCCGCAAGAATCCCAGTAGAGCCAACCTTTTGGAAGGATTTGGTTTAAATATTTTTTTCCTTGACATCCGAAAATTGAGAATTATATTTAGAAGCGGTAAAAGTATAAGACGTTATAAGGGCGGTTCCCGTTACATAGTGGATATCTCTAAAACAGGGAGGCCATGCTATGTTACATATTTTTAAAATTTCCGGATACTACTTCTCTTTTGCATAGTGCTGCTGTTAAATAGATACTCTTTTCTAACGGACCAATTGATCTGGGCCAGGCCGGCGGAGGGTGAAGGGAACCATCGGGCCGGGAAAATGAAACGGTGCAGACGGGTTTACATCGAATTCTTTGGGAGGGTAGCGATGAGCCCCGTAAGAGACACCGGTGGCGCGAATATAACGCCGGCAGAGGGAAAGTGCGTACCGCTTTTCATGCGGGTTATTCGATACATTTAAAGATCAAGGGAGAGAAATGAAAGGTAGGAAAATAGTATTTCTCGTGGGGATTATTATTTCCCTGAATCAACTATCTTACTGTACCGCAGATAAAAATACGCTGAAAGAGAACAGTGCGGAAAAGCTATCCTATATCGGAACAAAATACGGAGGATGTAACGGTCAGGTTAATTTTGAGAAGAGAGTTTTTAAACTCAATTCCGAAAATGACACCGTATTTTATGCGATTCATGACGATACGCTGAAAATTTCAATCGGACAAAACTATATCTGCTGCGCGCCCTTTGAAGTAACATCGGCTCAAGAGAATAATAATTTGAATATAACGTTAAAGGATACCTGTAGCGATCCGTATATATCGTGTTATTGCCGATGCAATTGCTACTACGAGTTTGAAGTGGACTATTTAAATTATCAGGGAGAGCCAATCCATTTGTATGTTTATTTACACGATCCCCGACAATCTGCGGATAGTCTGATTCATCAGTTGGAAATAGGCAGATAGCTTTATTATGCGCTCCGGTAATGGCGGATAAATATACTTCCTGCCTAAGGTACATCAAAATGGTTTAAAACAGCTTCCCTGGCCCGATCCAGTTCCTGCGCGTCTACTACACAAGAGATGGTGGAAATACTGCTGGAGATGCCGAGAATATTGATATTCGCTTCTCCCAATACATGGAATAAATTTACGGCGATAGCCGGTTTCTCACGAAAATGAGGACCATAGATACCGATAAGCGCTGTATATTCCCTCTTTTTAATGTAATCGTTCTTTATATTCGTGCTGCGAATGAGCCGGTCGACTTTTTCCTTGTCATCACAATCCACACAAAAAGCAAGCACAGCAGTCCCGTCTTTTGCGGTTCCTTCGGTGATATAGGCAAGGTTAATTTGTTTTTCGGCAAAAATGCTTAGAACATCGGCAACAGACCCGGGCTCATCTTTGAGCGAGGCAATGGTATAGAGCGCTAAGTTGCGTTGCTCTATTAAACCTCCAATTTTCATTTTGAACTCCTTTTAAGCGGAAATGTGAGCGTAAAAATCGTTCCTTTCCCTTCATGGGAATGAACATGGATGGTTCCGTGGTAATTTTTCACAAGTTGTTTAACCAGGCTTAGTCCCAAGCCGGTTCCGAAATTTACGGATTTTTTTGCATTTTGGGAACGAAAAAATTCATTAAAAACGGATTCCAGATCTTTTTCGGGGATACCGATGCCATCATCTTCAATTGAAATATACCAATTCCCCTGTTTTTGGTAGGAGGAAATTGTTATTTTCCCGTCTTGTTTACCGTATAAAATGGCGTTATTTATTAAGTTTGAAAAAATTTTTTCGAAATCTTCGCCGACTCCTTTAAGGTAGGGGTTTTTCATCCGTAAGTCTAATTCGTATGAGATGTTTTTTTGCTGAGCACGGGCATGTTCGTATTTCAGGATCTCATGAATCAATTGATGAATATCGACCTTCTCCGACTTTTGTTCGAATTCCATTTTCTGGGAGCGGGTAAGATCCAATAATTCGGTGACTAACGTTAGCATTTGTCCGGCCCGGTTGCTGGCTCTTCGAATCAGGTTAATAGATTTTTCATCCCCGGAAACGGGATAGCCCTTTAACACTACATCCAGGGTGGACTTAATGGCAATGATGGGGGATTTAAGTTCATGGGAAGCGAACTGAAAGAAGCGGGTTTTTTGCCGATCGGCCTCGATTAATATTTTATGTTGTTGGTCGATGATTCGTTTACTATGGCGGTAAATTTTCATAAAGCCGATACAAATGTAATGGGTGGCATAGACCATAATGCCGAAGCTGAACAGGGTAATTAAAACTTTCGTTTTGTTTACGACTATTAAGGGGTCGGACAGGGAGTAGTGGGGAAGGAACCGATATAATTCCAGGATCACCAATGCAGTGAAGAGAGTAATGATGAGTGTACTATATAAAAAAGCGATTCTCGGGCTGAAAAGAATGCTGCTGATGATTACATGGAAAATAAAGAAAAGATAAATGGGATTTTCTATGCCACCGGAAAGATGCAGGATTAAGGTTAAAAAAATAATATCCAATAAAATATGGAGGTGAAGCTGGACTACTTCGGACTTAAAAGATAAAGTATGCCGGGCTTTAACCAATAGATAATAAATCAGGTTAATAACGGCTAACATGGCCAGCAAGAGCCAGATTTGATGATAGGCTATCTGCAGGGAAAGAAAGAAACGGGCCAGGATGGTTGCCAGAAAATACCCGGAAATTGCCAGCCACCGTAAGCGTATCGACCATAAAATACGCGCCTGCAGCACATCTACATTTAAAAAGGGAAAGCGTTCGTCGGGAATCTTACGATTATTCAAAATGGAAATCCCTGGTTTTGCCAGGACTCTACACGATTATAATTACCTGGCCGTTAGGATCACTTTGAAAAATGTTACTGAATTGAAAAATGGGATGCAAGAAAAATCGGGAGCCTAATTGTTTTTTTACGGTTCGGACTGGAATTCCGGGCTTCATCGGTTCTTCCGGGAATTCCCGGAGCAGGAAGAGGTCTTTGCTCTCCCTTTATTTTATAGGCGCAGGTTTTCCCGACAGTATACAATGCCCGAGATAAACGGTATTAAGGAGGGTACGGATGGCCCTTTATATGAGTAGGCGGCACGTTCCTCCTCATCCGATGACCGGTAAATTGTGTGGAAGTTCATTCCTACTTGAAAAAATCTATAGATATTCTTTCAGATACTGATAATCCGCAGTGAGTTGTCCCTTGTAAACGATAACGGCGCGTTTTATCTCCGGGGGAAGACCGGCCTTATCCAGAGGCTGGTCAAAGTCGGCCGATAGTATTCCGGGTATAAACGGAGACAATAAATTCGAAAAAAAGATGGATGAATCTCTCGGTAATTCCGCAGGTAAGTTATCGATCGCCAACAGAACAATTCCATCACCGATGTGTCCGTCTTCTACCGTTTGGTTCAGGGGCTGAATACGGTAAGCCGGCATACCGGAATCCGTACATTTTACATTACATTCAATCGAACCGTTGACATCACAGGTAATATCGGCAATTGCACATAATTTGGGATCGGAATGCATGGTGAAAAGATGCTTTAAATCATTCCAGGTGACAAAGCGCGGATAGCGTTTCTCCCAGTAGGTGGCATTAATGATAATCGTAAGATACGGAAGATAACGGTTAAATTGAGATTCGTATTTTCCGGGGTGATGGTAATAATCCTGTAAATCGAAGGCATGCTCTCCTCTGGGCTTAACCAGATGTTCTTCCTTAAATACCGTAAGATAAATTGTGTGGCGGTCCCACTTACCCTGCTCGACCAGTGCGGCTAAGTCTTCCGGAGCTATACGTTGGGTCGGCAAGCACTCAAACACCTTCTGCGCACCGGAAGAAACATGACCATAGCCCAGAATTCCGATCGTAAGGGGAGCCAGCTCCCGGGGAAGCCCCTGTTCAGAAATAATCTTACCGATTTCAGTTATTTCTTCTTTTGCTTCCTCTAATGAGTGGTAATGGATCGACTGTTTACAACGGGTAAAAGGTGTCTCGATTCCTTTATGTTGCCAGTATTCGCCCAGTAACCAAAGTATATTCAGAGCTCCGGCATCTCCTGCAAAGGGGCCGAAATAGACCATTCTTCGGCCTTCTTTATCGGTTATTTTTTCATAATCGATCAAAGTAGAGTCGCTATCAATCATTTTTTGCAACAGGGGCATATTGTATTGCTGCCCTTTAATGGTATGGGAAAAAAACATGTAGATCTTTTTATCCAGAATTTTGTTTACAGGGATCTCTTTTACACCGAGAATAAGATCACCGTCCTGCATTCCCGTGCATATTTCCGCACCGACCGCCCTGTAATCGTCGCCGGTGAACACACGTTTGGGAGATTCTTCCACTAAAACGGAAACTTCGCTTTGAGCTTTAATCTTTTTTATGTCATTTGGGATGAGCGGAGTGCGCTGCTCCCAGATATTTTTATCTTCCGCCCGGATGAGTAATTTCTTCATTATGCATCAATCCTTTGAATAATTAAGTTGAGTGCTGTTTTTCGACAGCACTCAATATACGATTTTGTAACGGCATCAAGCAAGTTTTTGGCGCACTTCGATTAATTCGATATTCATGGCTTTTAAATCGTTTAGAACCGGATTATAGATCTCGGGAAGGACGGGAATATGAACGCCGGATAGACGGATCGTACCGTTAAGAATATGCTTTGTAGCAATGGCAACCGGAAGGCTTACAGTACGAGACATGGAACTGTCACCATTAGGAATACCCAAATCCACCATGGTCGAGGTGATTTTCTCTCTGGAAGCATCCCCATATTCTGCTATAAATTCATGATGCTGGACTAATAGATCCCGTTCTCCTTTGCGGTAAACCAGGCGGGTTTGCAGAAGATAGGCGAACATGTCAAAGGCAGTCCCTTTTGTAAGAGGCAGAGTTTGTTCCGAAAACAATCCGATCCATTCCATCTTTTTAATGGAAAGCGAATAAGAAGGTATTTTGAGAAATTGGGCAATACCGTTGGCAAGATCGGTTTCTTTTATATGAAGCAAACCGCTTAGAACTTCGGCCGGACTCTCTTTCCGAAAGTCGAATATTCTTTCCCGGTCGAATAACCCCAGCTTTTTAAAATAATTCCAGGATTCACAGTGACTTATATTACGCAGGGTTCCGCGGTACATGGTTTTAACCTCAGGGATCTTATATAGATCGATATAGGGTAAGGCATCACGATTGACATACGCTTCAAAAGTACCGGCTCCCGGTATGTCTACCAGCCAGTAATGTTCGAATAATTGTTCGGAAGGTATATAGACTTCTTTTCCGTCTTGCAGGTATCGGCCGTCATTGAGAGCAGCCAGCATTACTCCGCTCGGGCTCCAGGAGAATTTATAGCCGAAAGGATTATTATTACTATCCAGAGCGGGTAACCCGCCGCAATAAGAGTGAAAACTAAGCACCTTGCCTCCCTTACTTTTCACTTCATCGATTATTTTCATGGCGGCCATGTGATCAATTCCCGGGTCTACCCCGATCTCGTTCAGGAAAATTAAATTTTTAGCTTTCACTTCCCTATCCAAAGCTTTCATTTCCGGTTTTACATAGGAGGCGGTCACTAAATTTTTATTCTGCTGTAAACACATTCTGGCTACCTTAATATGAAATGTCCAGGGCAGTAAACTAACCACAATATCAGCCTGACGAACGGTTCTCTTAAGCGCATTCTGATCATTAACATCCAGATTAATCGCCTGACCGTGAGGATGTCCGTCAATCATTTTTTCAGCTTTGGTAATTACAATATCGGCGATGGTTAAGCGGATATTGCCTTGATCCAAAAGGTAACGGACTAAGGGGCGGGCTACCAGGCCTGCACCGAGTACTAAAACATGTTTCATTGAAAAATCTCCTTATTAAAGCAATTTTATTCAGAAAGATAAACGCCTTCAATGTGAAAAAAGCCAGTGGTGACAAGAGTTATTAAAAACAATATACGGACCGATTTCACATAATAATACCGTCTCTTTGATAAATATAACCTTTTTAAAATCAAATGGTTGAGCAAATATTACAGAGTCCGTTCTCAAAAGTCAAGTCCAAAAGGAGCCTTACCGGATGAAAGTAAAAGCCGACATTTTTCAATATTTAAAGTTGATTTAAAGTACAGATCGGCGCTAAATTGTATCCTGTTAATGACCAAATTGCAACAAATTCAAAACATACTCGTACTAATTAAACAGGTAAGGCTTGAAACAGGAAGATGTAGAGCTGGTAAAACGGGCCAAGGCGGGTGACTTAAAAGCCTATGATGCTCTGATCCGCTCATATAAAAATTCTGTTTACAATATTGTTTACCGCATGGTACACAATAGACAGGAAGCGGAAGATTTAACCCAGGATGCCTTTATCAAGGCATTCAATTCTTTGAAATCATTTAATGAAGAGTATGCCTTTTCGACCTGGTTGTATAAGATAGCAACCAACAACTGCATTGATTTTTTCAGGAAGCGCAAGTTGAAAACCTATTCCATGGATCAGAATATTCATTATAAGGATGAGGAAATCAGGCAGGAGTATGCCGTATCCGAGAAAAATGCGGTGGAATCTCTGATTGAAAATGAAAAGGTTAAAATCATTAGAGGTGCCATAAAAAAATTACCTGAAAAATACAGGATTGTGATTGAAATGCGCCATCATGAAGAAAAAAGTTATGATGAAATTGCCGAAGCGCTGGGTCTGCCTCTCGGTACGGTAAAAGCCCGTATCTTCAGAGCACGGGAAATGTTGAAAGGCCTTTTAAAGAATCAATTATTTTAAGAAAGACATTTAATGGTTTGGATATTAATATTTTTAATGTTAGGGTTGACATCCCCTCAGGTAAAGGCCAGGGATAATGCTACGGTTTTGAAACGTAATATTCGGCTTACGGATCAAAAGAGATTGGAGGTCTCTCTGTCTTTCGGTGCCGGGACACTTTATATAAAGCCGGGCAAAAAGGATGAACTGTTCCGGGCGAATTTGACCTTTACCAGGAATGAACCGACCATTGATTATTCCGTGGCTGAAGGTGTTGCCTATCTTGAAATCAACGGTGCGGAAGAGGGGAAGAAAGACAATGAGGACAAGACCTTTAACATTTCCAATTTCGGTGATATTAAACGCAACCAGTGGGAATTGTATTTTTCTCCGGATATTCCCATTAAGTTTAAGATAGAAACCGGAGCTTCCAAAAACGTTCTTGATTTTGGCGGGTTGCGTATTTCAAAAATGGAAGTGAGTACAGGGGCCAGCGAAACCAATATCGATTTTTCCAAACCGAATCCCATTGAAATGCGTCGTTTTACATTGGAAGCCGGAGTCAGTAAGGTTATCATTGAACAGATGTTAAATGCCAATTTTCATTCTTTCAAATTTGAAGGTGGAGTGGGAAGTTATAAATTCTATTTGAGCGGACCCTTGAAAAAAACGACTAATATGAATTTTGAAGCCGGAGTCTCTTCTACCAAACTGATTGTTGATCCAGGGATCGCTTTTAGAGCGGAAGTGGACCGATCCTTTATGAGTTCTGTTCGTGTGGAAGAGGCGGTGGAAGAAGATGATGATATCTATGTTTCGGATAATTTTAGTATAAATAAACCGTACCTCGATATTTATGCTGAAACGGGAATCGGTTCCTTTAAAATCGTGCGGGGTAGATAGAAAATTATTATTAAACTGAACGCTCCCGCTGAAAACCCGATCCGCTCCCGTTTCCTACCCTGATCCACTCCCCTTTACATAATGGAATAAAGGCCATGCTGAATTTGATTGTTGCGACCGGGAACCTACATAAGATGGAAGAGATGCATTCCTTTCTGGACGGATTGCCGATCCTCCTTAAAAGCATGAAAGATTTTGCAAAATTTCCCGATATTGAAGAGACGGGACAGACCTTCGAAGAGAATGTAAAAATTAAGGCCCGTATATGCTTCGATTTTTTTAAGCAGCCGGTTTTAGCCGATGATTCCGGTCTGGAGGTTCTGGCTCTCGATAATGAGCCGGGTGTCTATTCGGCCCGCTATGCAGGCCCCGGGGCCAATGATCAGGATAATAACCGGTTCCTGTTGCACAAGATGAAGGGTTTACAGGGAGAGAAACGTAAAGCCAGGTTCGTTTGCACCCTTTGCTATAAAGACAGGCAGATAGAGAAGATATTTACGGGCACCACGGAAGGAATGATTCTGGAGGAGTATAAAGGTAGGCAAGGATTTGGATACGATCCTTTGTTTTATATTCCTGAAATAGGAAAAACTTATGCCCAATTGAGCACCGAACAGAAGAATGCTTTTAGTCATCGCGGAAAAGCTCTGCGGAAACTGGTACATTTTTTAGAACAAAAAAGATATTTGGCTCTCCCTGAAAGTTGACATCCAAAAAATATCTGTTTATATTACGCAACTCTTGCTATGAGGGCACATTTACGGGGCGTAGCGCAGTCCGGTTAGCGCACCTGCCTTGGGAGCAGGGGGTCGGAGGTTCAAATCCTCTCGCCCCGACGAGGTTGCGCCCTTAGCTCAGTTGGATAGAGCAACTGCCTTCTAAGCAGTGGGTCGGAGGTTCGAATCCTCCAGGGCGTACTAAAATATTATGGTGGGTGTAGCTCAGCTTGGTTAGAGCACCAGATTGTGGCTCTGGGGGTCATGGGTTCGAGTCCCATCACTCACCCTCAAATCTTTGAATTCCATGGGTTGAATCCCGCTACTCGGGACGAAAGATTTTTAGGGATGGAATGAAAAATGAAGCCCCCATCGTCTAGAGGCCTAGGACATCCCGATTTTCGGGACGACAGGTTTTCTGCAGATGGATTGAAAAATGAAGCTCCCATCGTCTAGAGGCCTGGGTCATCCCGATTTTCGGGACGACAGGTTTTCTGCAGATGGATTGAAAAATGAAGCTCCCATCGTCTAGAGGCCTAGGACATCCCGATTTTCGGGACGACAGGTTTTCTGCAGATGGATTGAAAAATGAAGCTCCCATCGTCTAGAGGCCTAGGACATCGCCCTTTCACGGCGACGACAGGGGTTCGAATCCCCTTGGGAGTGCAGGAAGCCTGTTTAATAAACTAAACAGGCTTTTTTTATTAAAAGAAATAGATATGTATTACGTATATCTTTTAAAATCCTTAAAAGACGGTCGATATTACATCGGTCAGACTCAAGACTTGCAGGTTCGTCTGGAATATCACAATTCGGGAAGAAGCACTTACACCCGTGACAGAGGGCCGTGGGAATGGTTAGCTTTTAAAGAATTTGAGACACGAGGTGAGGGCGATAAAAGAGGAACTTCGGTTAAAGAAGCTGAAGAACCGCGATCGTATACGGGAAGAATTCGGATTGAGATTTTTATAGAAATTACAAATTTCCGAGAAAGGCCTGGGCCATCCCGATTCTCGGGACGACAGGGGTTCTCCCGATTCTCGGGATTGGGAGTGCAGGAAGCCTGTTTAATAAACTAAACAGGCTTTTTTTTATTAAAAGAAATAGATATGTATTACGTATATCTTTTAAAATCCTTAAAAGACGGTCGATATTACATCGGTCAGCCTCAAGACTTGCAGGTTCGTCTGGAATATCACAATTCGGGAAGAAGCACTTACACCCGTGACAGAGGGCCGTGGGAATGGTTAGCTTTTAAAGAATTTGAGACACGAGGTGAGGCGATAAAAGAGGAACTTCGGTTAAAGAAGCTGAAGAACCGCGATCGTATACGGGAAGAATTCGGATTGAGATTTTCATAGAAATTATAAATTTCCGAGAGAGGCCTGGGCCATCCCGATTCTCGGGACGACAGGGGTTCTCCCGATTCTCGGGATTGGGAGTGCAGGAAGCCTGTTTAATAAACTAAACAGGCTT